>JBNMLR010000525.1:0-2203 GCA_050874945.1 Butyribacter sp.
CGACAAATGCGTATGGTGTCTCATATGTTGATGTTACAACGGGTGAGTATTATGTGACAGAGTTTGACAGTGAGAATAAACTGCTTGATGAGATTTTTAAGACTGCACCGTCAGAAATCATATGCAATGATTCATTTCTTGTATCAGGAATTGACCTTGAGGAACTTCATATAAGATTAAATGTTGTCGTATCGGCGGTCGATAACTGGCATTTTGACGAGAGCAAATGTGAGCAGGCTCTTATGGAGCATTTCGGTGTATCGTCACTTGACGGACTTGGTCTTGCCGACTACAGTATTGGGATAACTGCTGCCGGAGCTGTTATGCAGTATCTTACGGAAACGCAGAAAACCTCGATGGATCACATTACATCAATAAAACCTTACATCACAAACCACTATATGCTTCTTGACCGTTCAACGAGAAGAAATCTTGAACTTTGTGAAACAATGCGTGAAAAATCAAAAAGAGGTTCGTTATTCTGGATTCTTGATAAGACTAAGACGGCTATGGGTGCGAGACTTCTAAGAAATTCCATCGAACAGCCGCTTATAGATATAGACGAGATAAATACAAGGTTTGATATAATATCTGAGTTTAATGACAATGCCATATCAAGAGAAGAACTAAGGGAATATTTAAGTCCTATATACGATATTGAAAGACTTATAAGCAAGATAAGTTATAAGAGTGCAAATCCGAGGGATCTTATCGCATTCAGACAGTCACTTTCTATGCTGCCGCATATTAAATATGTTCTTTCCTCATTTTCGCAGTCAAAATTAAAAGAGTATGGTGAAAATCTTGACGCTCTTTCTGATATTTATAAACTTATTGACGAGTCGATTATTGAGGAACCGCCTATAACAGTGAGAGAGGGCGGCATTATAAAGGATGGTTTTAATGAGGAAGTAGACAGGTTAAGAAAGGCAAAAACCGAGGGTAAGCAGTGGATAGCAGATTTGACAGAAGAAGAAAAAGCAAAGACTGACATTAAAAATCTTAAGATTAAATATAACAAAGTGTTTGGCTATTTCTTTGAGGTCACAAATTCATACAAAAACCTTGTTCCACCTGAGTGGACGGTTAAGCAGACTTTGTCAAATTGTGAGAGATATATCACACCGAGACTTAAG
This sequence comes from Butyribacter sp., assembly GCA_050874945.1. GTDB lineage: Bacteria > Bacillota > Clostridia > Lachnospirales > Lachnospiraceae > Butyribacter. The sequence continues at coordinate 1,137 of JBNMLR010000525.1, forward strand.
GAACTTGAAGACACGATTCTCGGCGCCGAGGAGAAACTTTTCACGCTTGAATACAATATATTTAATGAAACGCTTGATGCCATCTACAGTGAGATAGGCAGAATACAGCAGGCAGCAAAGATAATTGCACAGATAGATATGTTCGCATCTATGGCTGTTGTGGCTGAGCAGAATAATTATGTAAGACCTGACATGAGTACGGATGGCTGTATTGATATAAAGAACGGCCGTCACCCTGTTGTTGAAAAAATGATAAAGAATGATATGTTTATCTCCAATGACACATTTCTTGATAATGACAGTCACCGCATTGCAATAATAACAGGTCCAAACATGGCTGGTAAATCTACATATATGCGTCAGACGGCACTTATCGTTCTTATGGCTCAGATTGGTTCGTTCGTTCCGGCGGAGAGTGCGAAGATAGGTATTGTTGACAGGATATTTACAAGAGTAGGTGCATCGGATGACCTTGCGAGCGGCCAGAGTACATTTATGGTCGAGATGACGGAGGTTTCAAATATTCTTAGAAATGCAACGAAGAACAGTCTTATAATACTTGACGAGATAGGCAGGGGAACTTCTACTTTTGACGGTCTTTCGATTGCGTGGGCTGTAGTCGAGTACATAGCAAACACGAAACTTCTCGGAGCAAAGACGCTTTTTGCAACACATTATCATGAGCTTACAGAACTTGAGGGTAAACTTGACAGCGTGAACAATTACTGTATTGCCGTCAAAGAACAGGGAGATGATATTGTTTTCCTAAGAAAGATAATAAAGGGCGGTGCAGATAAGAGTTACGGAATACAGGTTGCAAAACTTGCAGGTGTCCCTGAAACGGTGCTCAGCAGAGCAAAAGAGCTTGTTGAAAAATTAAGCAACAATGATATTGCAAACAAGGCAAAAGAAATAGATGTAGAGTATGAACCGGAAGATTACAATTATAATATAGAAAAACAGACTGCTCATAAAAAGAGGGGCAGAAAAAAGACATCGTCAGAAATCGAGTCGGAACAGATGGGACAGATTTCAATGTTTGATATGGGCAGTTCAAATGTGAGGAC
>JBNMLR010000526.1:0-2189 GCA_050874945.1 Butyribacter sp.
ATGGATGTTGTTGTCTTTCCCTCACCTGCCGGTGTCGGGTTTATGGCTGTGACAAGAACAAGTTTTCCGTCTTCTCTGTCCTTTACCTGCTCCCAAAGTTCATCCGTTATTTTTGCTTTGTATTTACCATAAAACTCTAAGTCATCCTCTGCAATCCCAAGCTGTTTTGCAACCTCACGAATATGAATAAGTTCCGCTTCCTGTGCGATTTCAATATCACTTTTCATCCTGTAACCTCTTTCCTGCATATTCTTCACATAAAATACACCGGTGCCATAAGCATCGTATTTTATAAGATATTGCAATTTTATTTGTAAATAATTTTTGTCTATGAAGTCTTCTGCAATTATAACAGAATATTTACTTCATTTTTGCAATTAGTACAACAAAAATCAATTCTTTAATATATTGAGCATGAATATATCAATTATTAATTATTCGTTGCACAAGTTCTACATATTCTTTTACTATATCATGTTTTGAACAATTATACAACATTCGTGAGCCTACCATTTCCTCCAGTTCATTAAAAATAAGCCTGCCGTCTCTTGTAAGTATAAAATCTATTCCTGCCATTTTAAGTTCATTTTTTCCGAAAGCTTCGATAAAACTTTCGATAAACTTACGCTGATTTTCATCAGGGAAATATTCCGAGACACTACCGCCAAGAGAATAATTTGACTTAAAACCGACTGTTCCATGCCTTAAAACCGCCGCATATATCTCACCAAATAAAATATAGACCCTTATGTCATTGCTGTCACTGTCTATGCGTTTCTGCAAGATGCAGTCATGTCCCTTAAGTTTTTCATATACACCATTTTCCACCAGAAAAACTTCACTTCCGCCGTGTCCGTCAACGGATTTTATCACATAATCTTTTCCCGCATATTTATCTGTCGTCTGTTTTAACTCGTCGGATTTTACAAAGACCGTATCTGCTATCCATTCTTTTTGATTTTCCGGTTCAAAACCTTTTCTTCTAAAATAATCTTTCAGATAACGGTATGTTTTATATTTGTCATTTCCAAGTTCAGTTATCTTCGAGGAATGAAAAACTTTTATATCTATATCTTCAAATCTTTTGCTTAGTCCGGACTCCCTTGTGCGGTTTATCACAAAAACAGCATCACTAAAGCTGTTTTTAAATACATCTTCAGACATTGCAGCCGTGACTTCATAGGAAATATATTTTAAATCTATATCATATTTAAGAAACCCTTTCCTAAGCATTTCTATAAAACCACTGTTTTTCTGAGCTTCTTTATCATAATAAATAATATATGCCGTTTTCATTTGTTCTCCGTTCTGTTTTTGTCTGCTTTTTCACCGTAACATTATATATTTCATTATCTCGTCAGCAACATTTACGCCCGTGCACTCAAATATATTTTTAAAATGTGCATTTGAGTTTACCTCACACACCATATCGGCTGGCATATCTGCACCATTTGAAAATAAAAGGTCAACTCCCGCAAAATCAAGTCCTAATGCCTTTACCGTATCTGTCGCAAGTTTTATCTCACCTGCATCAGGCTCATAGCTTTTCATTTTGCCGCCATGAGTTATATTTGCCCTGAAATCTCCATCATCCGTATAGCGGTACATCGCAGCCACAACTTCATCACCTACGACTTGGAATCTCACATCAAATCCGCTGCTTTTCTCTATAAACTTCTGAAATACCATAGGTTTTCCGCCTATATCACTGACGGTCTTTTTTAGTTCATCCATATCATGAGCCATATATACCTGCATACCAAAAGAGCCGAAACACTCTTTTATAATAAGCGGAAAGCCAAACTTTTCGGCTACTTTATCAAGAAAAGCCGTGTCCGTATATCCTATATTTTCATATGTCATAGGTGCAACTATCGTCGGTATCATTTTTATCTGCTCCGAAATATCGTGACAGTCATTCCACTGCCATATCCGTTCATATGTTGCAGATTTGTCATCACAGTCAGCTATCGCGCGGATATTGTTATAGATTGGAATATCAAACTTTTTGCATATGTCCGTGAACTTCTTTCCAAGTCTTATGTCTTTATCCCAGAAAAGTATGAACCTGTATTTTTTAAGAATTTCGATAAGCTCTTTGTCAAAAGAAGTCCCATACGAACACAGACTCTCTGAATTTCCCATAAGTTCAAGCTTTATATCATAATTTTCAGCGGCATCCTTAAGCC
>JBNMLR010000527.1:0-2180 GCA_050874945.1 Butyribacter sp.
ATATAATAGTGGTAAAGTAAACTATAAACAACCGAGCTGACAGCGAGGGATGCTTTTTGACTAAAAGTCAGAAAGATAACAATTTAATATTAATAAAAATGATTGGAGATATTATGAAACTATTAAGCGTAACTATTCCAAGTTATAACTCACAGGAATACATGGAAAAAGCTATTAACTCAGCACTCGTAGGTGGGGATGACATTGAAATTCTTGTTGTTGATGACGGTTCATCTGACAACACTCTCGACATAGCACTTAAGTATGAAAAAAAATATCCGGGAATTGTGCGTGCCATCCACAAAGAAAATGGCGGACATGGTTCGGCTGTAAATACAGGACTTGCAAATGCTACCGGTCTTTACTTCAAAGTTTTAGACAGCGATGACTGGTTTGATAAAGAGAGCCTTATCAAGGTTCTTGACTTTTTACGCGAAATTGTAACTGACTCAAAACAACTTGATATGCTCATAAGCAATTATGTATATGAAAAACCTAGTGCCCATAAACACAAAGCGATAAATTATCACAGTGCGATACCACGCAATGAATTTATAGGCTGGAAAGATGTAAAACATTTTAAGATGAGCCAAAATCTACTCATGCACTCTATAATTTACAGAACAAAGCTTTTAAGAGATTGCAATCTCAAATTGCCTGAGCATACATTTTATGTAGATAATTTATATGCTTGCATTCCATTGCCGTATGTAAACACTATATTCTATCTTGATGTAAATCTTTATAGATATTTTATCGGTCGTGAAGACCAGTCTGTAAATGAAGCTATTATGATAAAAAGAATTGACCAGCAGCTTAAAGTCACCAAGCTTATGATTGATTCTCATGACCTTTCATCAATAAAAAATAAAAAATTACAATCCTACATGACAAAATATCTTGCCATGATGATGATAGTCAGCTCTGCTCTGCTTGTTAAAGACGGCACACCGGAAAGTCTTAGAAAAAGACAGGAACTTTGGGATTATCTAAAAAATAACAGCAAGCGTGTATATCGAGATGTCACAAACAAAAAATTTGGCAGACCTTTGCAATTAAAGAGCAAAGTCGGAAGACAGGTGATTATTCTCGGATACCGTTTCTGCAACAAAATTTACGGTTTCAATTAATTAATCATAAACTTATGATTTAAATTGAAAACAACTAATCAATAATATTTAATTTGATATTTTCAATTAACTAATATTATGCTTATGATTTAAACTGAAAGCACAAAAATATAAATTTTATATATTGTTTTCAGCTAATTAATATCAAATTTACACTTGAAACGGTTATTAGTTCGTTTTATATTAAGGGGGGTTTTTATGGAAGTACCAATATATTATGACGAAGAAGAAGAATGGCAGAGAGCATTACTGTTATACGATGCCGTATTAAAAGAAATATGTACCAAGATAGAAATATTAAACAACGAATTTAAACTTGCTCATCAATACAACCCGATAGAGCACATATCTTCGCGTATTAAATCTGCTGACAGTATAGCCCGTAAAATGCGTATAAACAACAGAGAGCTTACTGTAGAAAATATTATCAAGTATGTAAATGATGTTGCAGGTGTACGCATTATTTGTACTTTTACTTCGGATATTTACCGTATAGCAGATGCTATAGCAAAACAAAGTGATGTAACAGTATTGCGTGTCAAAGATTATATTGCCAATCCAAAGCCTAACGGATATACAAGTTACCATATGATAGTATCTATCCCTATTTTCCTTTCTAATGATAAAGTAGATACAAAAGTTGAAATACAGATACGCACGATAGCAATGGATTTCTGGGCAAGTCTTGAACATAAGATATATTACAAATTTGACGGAAAAGCTCCTGATGGTATCAGAGAAGAACTTAAGGAATGTGCAAATATTATTTCATTCCTCGACCAGAAAATGTTTTCTATTAACGAAGATGTAAAACATTATCACGATGACTTTAACGGTGGTTCATTTGTCACGAATGACCTGCCTGCACATATCACAAAAGAAAAAAATGATACAATTCCGTCAGAATTAAAATCTCTATATGGAAGTGTAGTGTCTGAATAATGCAGTAACATATATGTATAGTTCCTGAATAGTGCAGTAACATATAAGTTGTAGTGTCTGAATAATGCAGCATATAACACATACATTTATTTATAACACTACTAACTG
>JBNMLR010000528.1:0-2174 GCA_050874945.1 Butyribacter sp.
AGTCCGCCGTTTCCAAGTGACGGTTCAGGCTCGATTTCCTCAATCTCTGCCATGCTCTTTCCATGCTTTTTAAGAGCCTCTGCCACCTGCTCATAAAGTCCAAGATTTATAAGATTGTTTGATAATAATTTTCCTATAAGAAACTCTGCTGAGATATAATAGAGTTTTTTCTTTCCCTCAATCTTTCCCCTCTGCTGCGTTGCATTTTTAGTAAGCTCTAATAAACCGTAATAAATTTCCTCATTTGAACTGCGTGATGCGATATTTTCAATTTCGTTTTCGTACATACTCTCCTGCCTTTCTTTATTGTGCCGGACATATATCATATGATACTGTCCATACTTTTTCATTTATTACCCGTTGTAGTGTATCAACAACTTTTGTCAAAAAGTCATTTGACAAAACAGATGCCACGGGTTGCTCCATGACTGTCTGTTTTTGACACTTACATCTTTATAATACCACTTTACATTTTTTACTACAAGAAACAAGACTTCCCCTGAAATGATTAAAATCGACAAATTGCTGCTGTTCACACCTACGGTGCGGCCGGTAATGATTTATTTTTTATTATGATACTCTACAATATCCTCAAGTTTTTTGCGTGGTCTTGCATCAGGACTTTCATCGGCATATCCGAGTGCGACCGCTCCGATAAGCTGTCCGTCCTTACCTATGTAATCCATAAGTTCTTCGTAAGCAAAACAGGTATTGCCTATCCAAAGCGAACCGACACCAAGCTGCTGTGCACGAAGCAGCATATTTTCTATTGCCGCACCGATTGACAGACTGTCACATATCTCCGTAAATCTGCCGTCCATATCTATCGTTTCCATAGGACTTATGCCATTTGTATTTAACACAAATACGACTATAGGTGCGTTCAGCATTATGCGAAGCGTATTGTCCGCATCGGGCAGCAGTCTTTTAGAGTCTTTAAACAATGGCTCTTTTAACTCACGCTTTATGCCTGCACGCATCACTTTTAAGATTTCTTTCTTTTTTTCACCGCCATAGACAAGAAATTTCCACGGCTGTCTGTTTTTACCGGATGGTGCAACTCTCGCTGCATCAAGTATTTTTTCAAGTATCTCACCTGAAATCTCATCTTTCTTATATTTTCTTATGCTTCTTCTCTGATATATGCTGTCGCACATACTTTTTTCATTCATGGTGTTATCGTTATCATTTATGTTATTACTGTTCATGCCGTTGTTATCCTTATTATTTCTCTTTCTTTTTGTTATGTATTTATGATTTGCTGTTTTGAACGATTACAGGCAGCCCCATCATAGGACTGCCTGCAAGATTTGTCTTATATTTCATAATCCATGCACACTCTTACCGCCGTGTACGGTCTTACATAAGTATCTGCCACGGCAACATGAGACGGATGCTTCTGGTAACCTTTAAGCGACTCCTCGCTGTCAAGCTCACAGTCAAGCATAACATCAGCGTTTGACGAGTCAAGTCCGTCAATAACGACATTAACCTTTAAAAGTCCCGGTACTTTTCCCACAAGCGACTCAAGATTTTCTTTAATGCCCTTTTTCACACTCTCTTTATCCTCAATATCCTCTTTTAACTGCCACAAAATAATATGTTTTACCATTTTATGCTCCTTTCTTGGCTAAATAATATGTTTAGTTCCATCTGTTGCACTTATCTCCACTCTTGCATCCCCTGGATAAAACTTTATGGTTCTGCCGACCGTTCCCCCTGTCATCTGGGCAGCGACCGGTATCCCCATTTCTGAAAGTATCCTCTTTGATTGTATAACATTCTGTGTTCCTATGTCCATATTTTTATCTGAAAAATCAAAACCAAACATATTTGCACCGCCGACAATTTTTACTTTGAGATTTCTGCTGTCTGCTCCATGAACACATAATGTCCTGTATAATCTTTCAATTCCCGTATTTACATATCTTTCAGGGCACATATCCCGACGGATATCCGTATGTTCCATAGAACACGGTGCGACGTGAAGTCGCTTAATTTAACTGTTTGGCGGACTATCCGACCAAACCAGCCATTCCGTTGGCTGAAGCCGTCACCATTGGCTATGTCAGTAATGACATTGTTCAAAAGCTGGTGATTAAACGTAACCCTACTTGGAGATTTAAACCGTGAGGTTAAAATCGAAACTGCTAGCTACAAAGTGGTTAGGGTGC
>JBNMLR010000529.1:0-2161 GCA_050874945.1 Butyribacter sp.
GAGTTAAGATATATATGACGGTCAATACTCTGTTAAAGGACAGGGAAATGGATGAACTCTATCCGTTTTTGAAACCGTATTATGAAACTGGTCTTGATGCCGTGATAGTACAGGATATGGGTGTGTTAAAAAATATACATGAATGGTTTCCAGATATTGAAATCCACGCAAGCACACAGATGACTATCACAATGGGTGTCTCAGATAAACTGTTAAAAAAATATGGTGTTACGAGGATAGTGCCTGCGAGGGAGCTTTCTATGGAAGAACTTGTTCAGGTGAGAAAAGACACATCTCTTGAAATGGAAGTGTTTGTTCACGGAGCACTCTGTTACTGTTATTCGGGTCAGTGCCTTTTCAGCAGTATGTTAGGCGGCAGGAGTGGAAACAGGGGAAGATGTGCACAGCCGTGCAGACAGCAGTATCTTGTTGACGGTAAAAAGTGTGGCATTGGCGAGTATGTGTTAAGTCCGATGGAACTTTCAAATCTTCCTTATATAGCGGAAATGACAGAGTGTGGCATTGACTCCTTTAAAATAGAGGGCAGGATGAAACGGCCTGAATATACGGCATTTGTCACGGCAATGTTCAGAAAATATGTAGATTTGTATGTTGAACTTGGAAAAGACGGATATAGGGATTATATCAAAAAAAATAAAGCTGAATTTGAAAATGATATTTGCAATCTCAAAGAAATCTACAACAGAGGTGGATTTACACAGGGGTATCTTGGGGGAAGAAGCGGTGTTCCTCTTGAAAAGAAAAAAGATGACAGAGGTGTTATGCTGTCGGCAAAAAGACCAAAACACGGTGGAGTATTAGTGGGAAAGGTCATTTCCGTGGGTAAAGGTTCACTCAGATATAAACTCGAAAAAGACATATATCCGCAGGATGTTGTGGAGTTCTGTGATAAAAATATGAGACAGGAGTATGAATATACAATAGGTACTCATTTAAAAGCAGGTACACAGGTTGAAGCGAGATTTAAAAAGGGCAGCCGTATTTTTGCCGGTGATGGAGTTTACAGAACAAAAAAAGCGGTTCTTATTGACGATATAAGAGAAAAGTATATAGATAAAGAAAAAAAGGTCATAATAACAGGAAAATTTGAAGCACACGCAGGCGAAAATGCCGTATTGCAAGTGATGCTCAAAGATATAGAGTATTGTGTGAGTGGTGATGTGTGTCAGAATGCACTTAAAAATCCGGCAGATGAAAAGAGTGTAAAAAAGAGTATCATGCAGACGGGCAATACGGAATTTGAGTTTTCAATGCTTGATATTGTAATTGATGACGGTCTTTTTATTCCTGTTGGAATGTTAAAAAAGATGCGGCGTGAAGCACTTGACGGATTAAAAGAAAAGATTTTAGAGAAGTACAGAAGAAATGTGATGCCTTGTGATGAAGAAAAAATCAATGCATATTTGATAGGAGAGCCTGAAAAAGAGCAGGACAAAACGACAGAATATATAGTGTCAGTCATGAACAGGGAACAGTTGTCAGCCGTTTTAGATTTTAAGGATAAAAATATCACAAAGATTTATCTTCGCACGGAGATTTTAAATGACAATGAAATAAATGATGCCATAGAAAAGATACATCAAAACAAAAAGAAAGCATTTATAGTGATGCCGCAGATATTCAGAAAGAATGTCTGGGAAAGGGAGAGTGCAGTCTTAAGCGGTAAAGGCGGTTCATATTTTAAAGAATGTGACGGCTTTGTAATCAAAAATTTTGAGGAATATACATTTCTGACCGAAAAGTGCATGATTTCTCCTGAAAAAATCGTGTGTGATGCACAGATGTATGTCATGAACAAAAGTGCATATGATTTTTGGAGAGAAAACGGTATAACTAAGTTTACGATGCCGTTTGAACTGACGGAGTATGAGATGGACGGTATCGCCCAAAAAGACGGGTGTGAGTTTATATTATATACACACATTCCGCTTATGGTATCTGCACAGTGTGTCAGACATAACACAAAAAAATGTGCTCTTTCAGAGAAGAAAGGAATAAATGAAGAAATTATTCTTACAGACAGAAAATCGAGAGACTTTATGGCAATAAATTATTGTAAATATTGTTATAATATAATATATCAAAAGACACCGCTGTATCTTAAGGAATATGAAAATAAACTTAAAGATAAAGGCATATC
>JBNMLR010000530.1:0-2145 GCA_050874945.1 Butyribacter sp.
AATTAATGTAAAAATACATATACGGGGCTGTCGCATTAAGCATAATCTATACAATACGTAGATGTTAATAACAGATTTATTATCTAAATATTGTATGAATAGTGCTTTGTGCAACAGCCCCTAGTTAAAAACATTAAATAAAATCGTAAATTATTTAACAACCAGCAAGGAGAGCGATGTGATTTTCAGCGAATGGCGTTTGAAAAGCGTCAGTACTTAATGAGCGTATTATGCTCATTTATGTACTGTTACGCTTTTCTCCGAGCGAGAGCGTCCATGAGTCGGAAATCGCATCTCCCTCCTTGCGTCAAGTTAAGCAAATATCGTGAATCCTACAGCTTCGCAATCTCCTTATACTGCTCCTTAAGGCATCCGTAAAGATTTTTATAAATCTCATGGAACTTATCATACTTAGCCTTATTCTCAAGATTTGTCTTGCACTCCTTAGCAGGGTCTTTATGTATCATCTTACGGCAGGCACTTTCAACGCTGTCATAGATGCCAGCACCGACACCGGCGAGAATAGCAACACCGAGGGCAGGTCCCTCTGTAGCAGTAACCGTATTAACATCGCATCCGAACATATCAGCCATCATCTGACGCTGGACACCGTTCTTAGCTCCGCCACCGCAAGCCATCATATCATTAACCTCGACACCCATCTCAGAGAGAATATCCTTACAATCAGTAAGAGAGTAGCTGATACCCTCCATTACGGCACGGACAATATCTGCTTTTGTGTGCATACTTGAAAGTCCGAAAAGAACTCCACGGCAGTCCGGGTCAAGATGAGGTGTACGCTCACCGTTTAAGTAAGGGAGATAGATAAGGCGGTTTGCACCGATAGGTGTCTTTTCAACATCAGCGTTGATAAGGTCATAGACACCACAGCCTTTTTCTCTTGCTTCATCTTTATATCCAACACCCATGTTGTCAAGATACCATGCAAGTGAATATCCGGCAGCCTGTGTAACTCCCATGACGTGCCATGCACCAGGAACGGCACAGCAGAATGTGTGAACTCTGCCCTTAGGGTCGATTGATATTTTGCTGCTGTGAGCAAAAACAACACCGCTTGTTCCGATAGTAGTAAATGCCTTGCCATCTTCTACAACACCCGTACCGACTGCTGCCGCAGCATTATCTCCGGCACCGCCTACTACAACTGTTGATGTAGAAAGTCCTGTCTTTTCAGCAATCTCAGGTAAAATAGTACCTGTAACTTCAGGTGACTCATAAACCTTTGCGAGAAGACTCTTGTCAATATCAAGTTTTTCGAGGACTTCGTCAGACCACTGTCTCTTTGGAACATCGAGAAGCTGCATACCTGAAGCGTCAGATACCTCAGTTGCAAATTCGCCTGTAAGAATATATCTTACATAATCTTTAGGAAGTAAGATGTGCTTACATTTTGCATAATTTTCAGGCTCGTTATTTCTTACCCAGAGGATTTTTGATGCCGTAAATCCTGTAAGTGCAGGGTTTGCAGTAATCTCAATAAGTCTTTCGGCTCCGATTTTTTCTGTAATCTCCTCACACTCTTTTTCTGTACGCTGGTCACACCAGATGATTGAAGGGCGGATAACCTCTCCGTTTTCATCAAGCATTACAAGTCCGTGCATCTGACCTGAGATACCAAGTCCCTTTATATCGTCAGCATTTACACCCGACTCTTTAACTACTTTTGCGATTGTTTCAAGGGCAGCGTCACGCCAGTCCTCAGGTTTCTGCTCTGCCCATCCGTTGTTTGGAGTGTAAAGCGGATAATCTTTTCCGGCAGAAGCGATAACATTTCCCTCTTCATCAAAAAGAACAGTCTTAGTTGATGAAGTTCCTAAATCAATACCAATTAAATAATTCATTATAACCTCATTTCTGAGCAAAAAGTCACGAAAACAGATTTCGCTATAAGCTCATTTCATAACATAAATTAAATCATTAACCTGCTGCTGCTCATATCAGATACAATAAAAATCAAATTATTTCATTGTATCACAGTTGGAACAGCAACATTAAGTCAACAGTGACATAAACAGTGACTTGCAGCCGGATACCGGTACAACGAAAATTAAATCTTTGATATATTAAATCTGAATGTGCTCTCGAAAGTTCAGGCTTGTTCAAGGTCTCAATTATTCGTTGTAA
>JBNMLR010000531.1:0-2136 GCA_050874945.1 Butyribacter sp.
ACGCCACACCCTCCATTTGGAAGATATTTTTTAGCAAGCTCATAATATTTATTTGAAGGAAGTGTTGGATAATTTACATACTCTACCTTGTCATGCTTTTCTAGAAACTCAGCGACCGCCTGTCCATTTTCAACGTGTCTTGGCATACGCACATGAAGTGATTCCAGTCCGAGATTTAATATAAATGCACTCTGCGGTGACTGGACACATCCTAAGTCTCTCATAAGCTGTGCCGTACATTTTGTGATAAACGCACCCTCTTTTCCAAATTTCTCGGCATATGTAATTCCATGATATGACTCATCAGGTGTGCAAAGTCCCGGATATTTATCTGCGTGTGCCATCCAGTCAAACTTACCGCTGTCCACGATTGCACCTCCGACTGCCGCTCCATGACCGTCCATATATTTTGTTGTGGAATGTGTCACTATGTCTGCTCCCCACTCGATAGGTCTTAAATTAACAGGAGTCGGAAATGTATTGTCAACAATAAGTGGTACTCCGTGCTCATGTGCAGCTTTTGCAAATTTCTCAATGTCAAGCACTGTAAGTGCCGGATTTGCTATCGACTCTCCAAATACGGCTCGTGTATTTTCCTTAAATGCAGCATTAAGCTCCTCCTCGGTACAGTCCGGATCGACAAATGTAACATCTATTCCCATCTTTTTCATTGTTACGGCGAGCAGATTAAATGTTCCGCCATATATGGAAGATGATGAAACAATATGACTTCCTGCTTCACATATATTAAACATTGCAAAGAAGTTTGCCGCCTGACCTGACGAAGTGAGCATTCCTGCCGTACCGCCCTCAAGTTTTGCTATCTTTGCCGCAACAAGGTCATTTGTGGGATTTTGAAGTCTTGAATAAAAATACCCTTCAGCCTCAAGGTCAAACAATTTTCCCATATCTTCACTTGTATCATACTTAAATGTTGTCGACTGATAAATAGGTATCTGTCTCGGTTCTCCGTTTCCGGGTGTATATCCCGCCTGAACACAGTTTGTATTAATCGTATAATCTTTCATAATCTTTTTCGCCGCACATCTTTGTTGACTCTGTACCAAATTTTCTCCACAATTCTAAGCGTAACCGCTTTACTCATACAAGCTAAATAAATCATATAAGAAAACAGTAATCAGAAGCTGGCACGGCACCTCCTGTCCTTTTAATTTTCTACAAATACTACAGACTTAGTAGTATTTTAGCTTATTATATCACAAATTCGGACATAGGAGTAAAAAAATACATCACCAAACTAAGATTTCTTTATTCGCTGTTAAAGCGAACGAAACATATATTAATTATGGCAATGTATTCTTTAATATTGTTATGTTCAAAATGTATTTTTACTCAAACGCTGTCATGGTTTACATTTTTCACGGTTTGTATTCTATTTTTTATATGAATTTCACCTCAAAAGTGTACGGCTTGGTTACATCTTTGAATGATGACAAAAGATTTTCAACAGCTTCTTTCGCATATCCATCCGAAGTTTCTATCATTGTCTTTTCATCAACTTTTTTCTTACAGTCTTCTTCAGCTCTTTTAAGTGCTTTTGTGGTTGCTTCTAAACTGTCAGACTTTATCCATGAAGTGTCATAAATCTGATAATCAGACCCAATATTTGGTTCTCCTACAACTGCATGGGGCAGTGAAACGCTTATTTTTCTTTTTTTATCATCAATCTTGATTTCTGCTTTTGACATATCTACATACGATTTCACATAACCGGTGTATTTAATATAAAACTCTTTGTTAAAAAAGCCGCTCTTATCTTCCATCTTTACCACACCATCATATATGACTTTTGAAACTGCAAGCTCATCCAGTTCATTAAGCTGCCCGCTTATAAAACTCTCGGTGACAACATCACTTAGCTTGTCCCTGTTGTCAATATTTATTTTTATATAAAGTATTATAAATGCAACACACATGATTGCAACCGTCACGGCTATCGTCCTGACTGTTATTCCATGCCGCCCCGGACTGCCAGCCCTGACGGCATTGTTTTCTTTTTCATCATATGCGTTTCTTTTATTCATATTTCTTTCTTTTTTATCATGAACAGCTTTTTTTAACTTATCCATAATTTTCTTTACAGATTCCATATCTCACCAAATCCCATCTATATAC
>JBNMLR010000532.1:0-2135 GCA_050874945.1 Butyribacter sp.
GCTTCGATTATAATAAATGTAAAGATTATTAGCCAACCTTTACAACATTTGAAGCCTGTGGTCCTTTTTCTCCGTTTACTACGTCAAATTCCACTTCTTCACCCTCATCAAGAACTTTGAAACCATCCATCTGAAGTGCTGAGTAATGTACGAATACATCCTTGCCTGTCTCATCTGAAATGAAACCAAAACCCTTTTTAGCGTTAAACCACTTAACTGTACCCTTCATTGTACTGCCTCCTAAAACTTTAAAAAATATTTGTGTCATGTCATGAGCGACATGACTTGTGGCTGTCAGAGGATTTATATACCCGCCGACACATTAAATCTATCATATAAAATGATTAGTGTCAACGCATTTTTGCACTGTGATGCTTTATTCCTGCGAAAGCTGTTTAGGAGTTGCCTGCTATTTTATCCGCAAGTTCTTCAAGATACATCCAGCGGTCCATTTTATGTTCAAGTTCTTTTTGAAGTTCTTCTTTTTTCGCCGATAATTCACCGAGTTTGACGAAATCATTTGCAGCTTTTAACATTTCATTGTCGGTATCTTCAATCTGCTGTTCAAGTGATGCAATATCGCTTTCTATCGTTTCAAATTCTTTTTCCTCTTTATAAGACATTTTAAGTTTTTTTGTCTGACCGTCTTTCCAGTTATCTTTTGTCACCTTAGGTTTGTCCGGTTCCTCTGCGGTATCGTCATCAGGTGAATTTTTCTCAGATGAAGAAATACCGGCATCGGTTACATCAAGTTTATGTGTCGTGTGGTTGAGATAATCTGTATAACCGCCCTCGTACTGTTTTATCGTGCCGTTTTCAAAGCAGAATATCCTTGAAACCACTCTGTCGAGGAAATAGCGGTCATGCGAGACAGTGATGACTATTCCCTCAAAAGAATCGAGATAATCTTCAAGCCGTGTGAGAGTAGCTATATCAAGGTCGTTGGTAGGCTCGTCGAGTATAAGGATATTAGGTGCTTCCATAAGTATTCTGAGAAGATACAATCGTCTTTTTTCTCCGCCTGAGAGCTTTCCGATAATGGAATATTGCTGGTCGGGTGGGAATAAAAACCTTTCGAGCATTACGGATGATGATACAGTTCCGTCTTTTGTATGTATCACCTCGCCGCCCTCTCTTACATAGTCGATAACTCTTAAAGACTCGTCCATAGCTTCATTTTCCTGCGAGAAATAGCCTATCTTTACGGTCTGACCGATGGTGACGGTACCGGAATCAGGAGTTACATTTCCGGTGATGATGTTCATAAGTGTTGATTTGCCGCAGCCGTTTGGACCTATGATACCTACACGGTCATTTCTTAAAAAGAAATATGTAAAATCGGAAATCACAGGTATATTGTCATAGGATTTTGAGATATGTTCAAGTTCTATCGTTGTCTTTCCGAGTCTTGACGAAGCCGAACTTATCTCTATGGTACTGTCTGTGACCGGTGCTTTCATGTCACGAAGATTTTCATATCTCTGTATGTGAGCTTTCTGTTTTGTGGAACGTGCCCTTGCACCACGCATCATCCATGCGATCTCGGTTTTTAACAGACTTTGTCTTTTTCTCTCGGTTGCATTTGCGATTTCTTCTCTCTGTGCCTTTCGCTCAAGAAATCCAAGATAATTGCAGTCGTAGCTGTAAAGTTTTCCCTTGTCTATCTCAACGATGCGGTTTACAACGGTATCAAGAAAATATCTGTCATGTGTTATCATAATGAGTGCACCGCGGTATTTTTTCAGATAATCCTCAAGCCATTCGTTCATTGCACTGTCAAGGTGGTTTGTCGGCTCGTCAAGAATAAGTATATCAGCGGGGGTGAGAAGTGTTCTGATAAGAGCTATTCTTTTTCGCTGGCCTCCGGAAAGTTCCTCTATCGGCTGGGTATGATTTTTAAAACCGAGTTTGTTCATCATATTTTTCGCCTGTGGTTCGTAATTTACCGGAGAATCAGATATATCTTTTTTCAGCGGAAGTGCTGCTTCAAGAGCCGTTATCCCGTTTGCAAATTCGGGTTTCTGTGAAAGATAGCCTATCCTTAAGTTGCGACCCATCGTTATCTTTCCACCGTCAGGCTCAACAATTCCGGCGAGTATTTTAAGCAGTGTTGATTTGCCTGTTCCATTGATTCC
>JBNMLR010000533.1:0-2134 GCA_050874945.1 Butyribacter sp.
CTTGCAGACCGTATCATTGAAAGGACGGGACTACTTACGAGCAGGGAGATGCAGGCACAGGTTCTTGACAATATGGAGCTTGAGAGAGAGCGTGGTATCACAATAAAGGCACAGACAGTGCGTATCGTATATAAGGCAAAAGACGGTGAGGAATATATTTTTAATCTTATTGACACACCGGGTCATGTAGACTTTAACTATGAGGTTTCAAGAAGCCTTGCTGCCTGCGAGGGTGCCATACTTATTGTTGATGCGGCGCAGGGCATAGAGGCGCAGACACTTGCAAATTGCTATCTTGCACTTGACCATGACCTTGAGATAATGCCTGTCATAAATAAGATAGACCTGCCTAGTGCCGAGCCTGAGAGAGTTAAGAGCGAGATAGAGGATGTTATCGGTCTTGATGCCGAGGATGCACCTCTTATTTCAGCAAAGATGGGAACAAACATTGATGAAGTTTTAGAGCAGATAGTTAAGAAGATTCCTGCACCGTCAGGAGATGTAGACAAGCCGCTTAAGGCACTTATTTTCGACTCATTATATGATGCTTATAAGGGTGTTATCATATTCTGCCGTATATTTGACGGCTGTGTCAAAAAGGGTGACGAGATAAAAATGATGGCAACAGGGGCAAAGGCAGATGTTGTCGAGGTCGGCATTTTCGGAGCGGGTCAGTTTATTCCGTCTGATGAGCTTTCAGCAGGAATGGTAGGCTATATCACAGCAAGTCTTAAGAATGTAAGTGACACAAGAGTAGATGACACCGTCACACTTGAAGAAAATCCTTGTGACGAGGCACTTCCGGGATATAAAAAAGTCCAGCCGATGGTCTACTGCGGACTTTATCCGGCTGATGGTGCGAAATATCCTGACCTCAGGGATGCACTTGAAAAACTTCAGTTAAATGATGCTGCACTCCAGTTTGAAGCTGAGACATCTGTTGCACTTGGATTTGGTTTCAGATGCGGTTTCCTCGGTCTCTTGCACCTTGAGATAATACAGGAGAGGCTTGAGAGAGAGTACAATCTTGACCTTGTAACGACAGCACCGGGTGTTATCTATCATGTTTATAAGACAAACGGTGAAATGATAGAGGTTACAAATCCGTCAAATCTTCCTGACCCGTCAGAAATAGAGCATATGGAAGAACCTATGGTTTCAGCGGAGATTATGGTTACTAAAGAGTTTGTAGGTGCGATAATGACACTTTGTCAGGAAAGACGAGGAGTTTACATCGGAATGGAATATATGGAGGAGTCGAGGGCACTTCTTAAATATGACCTTCCGCTCAATGAGATTATTTACGATTTCTTTGATGCGCTTAAATCACGTTCAAGAGGATATGCTTCACTTGATTACGAGATGAAAGGATATGTTCCGTCAAAACTTGTAAAACTTGATATTCTTATAAATAAAGAAGAAATAGATGCACTTTCATTTATACTTCACGCAGACACGGCATACGAGCGTGGAAGAAAGATGTGTGAGAAACTTAAAAATGAGATACCGAGACAGCTTTTTGAAATTCCTATTCAGGCGGCAGTCGGAGGAAAAGTTATTGCAAGAGAGACAGTAAGGGCAATGAGAAAAGATGTACTTGCAAAATGTTACGGTGGTGATATTTCCAGAAAAAGAAAACTTCTTGAAAAACAGAAAGAGGGTAAAAAGAGGATGCGCCAGTTTGGAAATGTAGAAATTCCGCAGCAGGCATTTATGAGTGTATTGAAACTTGATGAGGAGTAAAATAATATATCTAAAACTAAGACAAAGGGGTAGGTATTAAAAAATGCAACAAAATATTGCGTTATATGTCCATATCCCGTTTTGTGTGAAAAAATGTAATTACTGTGATTTTCTTTCGTTTAGCTCTGACGATGCCACGAAGAGAAAATATCTCGATGCCCTTTACAGGGAGAGTGTTTTTTGGAAAAATAAACTTTCGGGCAGATACAGGATTAAGACTGTTTTTGTCGGCGGCGGTACGCCGACCTGCCTTTCGGCATCGGAACTTGAACGGCTTGGAGATATTATAAAGCAGTTTGATATTGCCGGGGACGCAGAGTTTACGATAGAAGCAAATCCGGGAACTCTTGAAAATGAAAAGATTAAGGCAATTAAAAAGATGGGTGTGAAC
>JBNMLR010000534.1:0-2127 GCA_050874945.1 Butyribacter sp.
TTGTTTATTGCGTGTAATAAAAACGGAGACATACCGATGATAGTCCAGAAAAATATGACACAACTGCCTGAAATCACTGAGATACCGGATGAGGTCTGCATGGCGGTAATGACATCGGGAACGACAGGTGTGCCAAAGATACTTTACAGGACATATGAGAGCTGGGCGGACTTCTTTCCTATACAAAATGAGATATTCGGGATTGGTGAAAACAGCAGAATGTTCGTGCAGGGAAGTCTTGCTTTTACGGGCAATCTAAATCTTGTGATGGCACAGTTATACGCAGGGGCGGTTACGATTGTGGAAAACAGGTTTAATCCGAAAAAGTGGGAAAAGACTATAAAACAGTGGGATGCGGATACTATCTATCTTATTCCGTCAAAATTAATGTGCATACCGGAGTGTTTTAAGGAGAAGAATGTTAATATAAAAATGATATTGTCTGGTTCGCAGAGTCTTGGAAGAAAAGATGCAGAGAGCTTAAAAAAGATATTTCCAAATACGAAAGTCATTTTGTATTATGGTGCGAGCGAGCTAAATTATATATCATATGTAATGGATGAGAATATGACGGAAAAGAGAAATCTTATAGGAAAGCCGTTTCCGAAAGTTGATGTAAGCGTAAAAGACGGGGAGATATATGTCACAAATGATTTTCATGTGTACGGAGTGAAATGTCCGTTTACGCTCAAAGACAGAGGATATATGGATGATTGCGGCAATCTGTATTTTGACGGGCGTTCGGATGATATAGTAGGGATAAGGGGCAGAAAAGTTTCAAAAGCGAAGATAGAAGCGGCGGCGGGCGAGAAAGAGGAAGTAAGCGAGGCTGTTGCGATATTGGAAAAGGACAAAGATATACTAACGCTTTATGTGGCACTTAAAGAGAGTATAAAAAATAATTATTTAAAAAATGTTGAAAAACGGAATGAGCTGGAGAAAGAAATATATGTTTTTTTGAGAAAAAAACTTGCTCATTTTGAGATGCCGAGAAAAATAGTCATTCTCGATGAGATGCCGCACAATAAGGACACGGGAAAGATTGATAAAAAACAGTTGGTTAGTTAAAAAAGCAGATGTTTAAATAAAAATGAAAGAAATCGCAGCCTTCCTTAAATCAACAATTTATCTATGTTATTTTGTTACAGTAACGGTACAAGAAGCAGATGCACCATCTTCAGATGCGGTTATGATGGTCGTGCCTGCTTTTTTTGCTTTAACCACACCTTTTTGATTTATCGTGGCAATGCTTGTTTTCTTGGAAGTCCATATCAGAGTATTGCCTGATGAAACAGAAGCGGTGATAGTTTTAGTTTCACCTGTTTTTAATTTTAGTGATGAATGGTTAAGTTTTATGACAGGAGATTTAACCTCGATACTGCATATTTTTTTGACACCGTCAACAGTGGCACTAATGACAGCACTGCCGTGTTTGTGGGCGGTGACAAGACCGTTCTCGTCTATGGAAACTATACTTTGCTTGTTGGATTTCCAGACGGGCGTAAGACCTGAGGAGACTTCACATTTTATTGAAGCTGACTGCCCTTTGTAAAGAGACAGAGAAGAATGTGAAAGTTTAACAGTCGGTGTCTTTACTTTTACTTTGAACAAAGCTGTTGAAGTGTCAGCTTTTACTGTGATTATCGCATCACCCGGTTTGCAGCCTGTTATATTGCCCGAATCGTCAACTGCGGCAACGCTTGTCTTGTTGCTCTTGTAAGTAATCTGCGATTTTGTGGAAGATTTTACATCTAATCTGAAATTTTCACCGTGTTCTATCGAAATGGATTTTTTAGATAAAACAAGCTTTGTCTTGCTGACGGTTATCTTACAACTGACTTCGGTCTTTTTGGATTTGACATTTATTTTGCACGTTCCGGGAGATTTTGCCGTAATCTCACCAAGCGAAGTCACGGAGGCAATCTTACTGCTTGTGCTTTTATATGTCGGAATACTGCCGTTTGAGGTAAATGCGGCGAGATAAAAAGTGTCACCTATCTTAAGCGTTCTGTTGTAACTTGTCAAAATGATGACGGGATATTGTGATGCTGCTATGACACTGTCAGGCATGATGCCGATACAGATTGCAGCGATAAGAAATAAAGTTATAAGTTTATTGTGAAAAAA
>JBNMLR010000535.1:0-2126 GCA_050874945.1 Butyribacter sp.
CTACAAAAGAAAGCGACTGGGAAAAATATCATAGTATCGGTATTTTTCAAAATGACATAAATGTTGTGGAGCAGTCCGACGCGGCAAATATCATAAAAATAAAAAGTGTATCGTTCACGGAAGAACTTTATAATACCTGCTGCCTTTGTGAACTTGAAAACGGCTCAGTGATAACAATGATACTGCCGAAAGAAAATCAATTATTTTCAGATGGGTTACAGAACAAATATATTGATTTACTGAATAATGTTAAAGAAATTACGGTAGCAGAAGAAAACATACATCTTCTTAAATAAATTGAAGATTATTTTTATTGCTGTCAAGCCTGTATTTTGAAGAAACATCATAATATAGAGGTGGCAATATCTGATAAAAATATACTGTAATATCAGCTAGGGGGTGGTATATAAGTGATATATCTTGACAATGCGGCAACTACAATTCACAAACCGCAGAGCGTATATGATGCCGTCATATATGCAATGAAAAATCATGGAAATTCGGGCAGGGGTTACGGAAAGACATCACTTGAAGCGTCAAGGTGTATATTTGAAGCAAGAAAGTGCCTTACTGAATTTTTGGGCGGTGATGATGAGTCAGGTCTTATATTTACATCAAATGCGACCGAGGCATTAAATATTGTTATTCATGGACTTTTTAATGAGGGTGACAGGGTTATCACCACAAACCTTGAACATAATTCGGTGTTAAGACCTCTTTATTATGCCGCTGAAAGAGGAGTTAAGACAGACATTGTATCGTGCAGTGATAATGGGATTTTTGATGCCGCCGGTATAGAAGACATGATAACAAAAGATACAAAAGCCATCATCTGCACTCATGCGTCAAATCTTACGGGGAATGTTGTCGATATAAAAAGGATTGGTGAGATTGCAAAAAGGCATAATCTTCTTTTTATAGTGGACGCATCACAGACGGCAGGTGTACTACCTATAAATGTTAAGGATATGAAAATAGACATACTCTGTTTTACGGGGCATAAAAGTCTTATGGGACCGCAGGGAACAGGCGGTTTTTATATAAGAAAAGGTATCGATATAAGACCTTTAAAAAGCGGAGGGACAGGCATAAAAAGTTTTTTAAGACAACAGCCAAAGGAACTTCCTGAGCGGCTTGAAGCAGGGACATTAAACAGCCACGGGATAGCAGGACTTCTCGCCGCAGTAAAGGAGATAAACGCTGTTGGGATTGATGAGATATACAGTAAAGAAAACAGGCTTATGCAGATGTTTTACTCGGAGGTAAGTCAGGTAAAAGGCGTAAAAGTCTATGGTGATTTCAGTCAGGGCAAAGTCCGTTGTCCGATAGTTTCCTTAAATATAGGAACGGCTGACTCCACGGAGATAAGTATGCTCCTTGACGATGAGTTTGGGATAGTCACCAGAGCAGGTATTCACTGTGCTCCGCTTATGCACGAATATTTTGGTACAAAAACACAGGGCATGGTAAGATTTAGCTTTTCGTATTATAATACAGAGGAAGAAGTGACAGTGGCAATAGACGCAGTAAAAGAAATTGCTGAAAAGGTGGTGGATATATAATTTATCATGGAAGATATAGTTTTTTGTAAAGGCGGCGGATGTACCGCAAAACTTGGAGCAGATGTACTGAAACGCATACTTTCAAAAATACCTAAAGGAGAGAAAGATGCTTCACTTCTTGTAGGCTATGACAGCAGTGACGATGCGGCAGTATATAAAATATCAGACGATATGGCAATCGTTCAGACACTCGACTTTTTTCCGCCGATGGTCGATGACCCGTATATTTTCGGACAGATAGCGGCGGCAAATGCATTAAGTGATGTATATGCGATGGGCGGCGAGGTAAAAACGGCACTAAATATAGTCTGTTTTCCTGAAAAAATGGACTTAAATATTCTTGGAAAGATAATGCAGGGCGGTGCAAAAAAGGTGAATGAAGCAGGTGCTACCCTTGCAGGAGGTCATTCCATAGCCGATGACGGTGTAAAATACGGTCTGTCCGTTATGGGACTTGTAAATCCTGAAAAAATATATGAAAATAATAAGGCAGAGCCGACTGACATACTTATACTTACAAAAAAACTCGGTGTAGGTCTTGTTTGCAATGCAGAGCGTGTCGGA
>JBNMLR010000536.1:0-2112 GCA_050874945.1 Butyribacter sp.
AGGCGATGGCAATATGCCATCGCCCTCAATTAATTAAAGTCAATTGACTGCAATAAAATTTAAAGCTTTCAAAAGATTAAGCAAATGGATTCTCTGTCTTGTAGAGCATTCCCTTTGGCTGGTTGAAGCCGATTTCGTCAACATCTACACCGATGTATTTGAATACTTCGTATAATGTCTTTCCGTAATGACCGAATGCAACAGCTCCGTGATGAGGATAGTTGCCCTCGATAAGTACATGACGGTAGAAACGTCCCATCTCAGGAATAGCGAAGATACCGATTGCACCGAATGAACGTGTTGCAACAGGAAGAACTTCACCCTGAGCGATATATCCGCGGAGTTTAGCATCTGCTGTGCTCTGAAGACGGAAGAAAGTAATATCTCCAGGAATGATGTCTCCCTCGAGAGTTCCGTTTGTTACTTCGATAGGAAGTGAACGAGCCATAATCTTCTGATACTTCATCTCACAGAATGAAAGCTTGTCTGAAGCTGTGTTTCCACAATGGAATCCCATAAATGTATCTTTCTGTGTGTAATCAAATTTGCCCTTGATATCAGCGTCATAAATATCAGCAGGTACAGTATTGTTGATGTCAAGAAGAGTAGTTGCATCTTCACTTGCAACAGTTCCGATGAACTCGCTGAGTGCTCCGTAAATATCAACCTCACATGAAACAGGGATGCCTCTCTTTGTAAGACGGCTGTTTACATAACAAGGTACGAATCCAAACTGTGTCTGGAATGCAGGCCAGCATTTTCCGGCGATAGTAACATATTTTCTGTAACCCTTGTGGTCTTCGATCCAGTCAAGGAGAGTAAGCTCATACTGAGCAAGTTTCTCAAGGATTTCAGGTTTCTTGTTTCCTGCACCAAGTTCTGCTTCCATATCCTTAACAACATCAGGAATACGCTTGTCTCCTGCATGGTTGTTGAATGCTTCAAAAAGGTCAAGCTCTGAGTTTTCCTCGATTTCAATGTCAAGGTTGTAGAGCTGTTTGATAGGAGCATTACAAGCAAGGAAGTTCTGTGGACGAGGACCAAAGCTGATGATCTTTAAGTTGCTTAATGCATAAATAGTACGTGCGATAGGTACAAATTCATGAATCATATCTGCACATTCCTCAGCAGTTCCGACAGGATACTCTGGGATATAAGCCTTAACATTGCGGAGTTTAAGGTTGTAGCTTGCATTGAGCATACCGCAGTAAGCATCACCACGATTGTCGATAAGACCTCCGTTAAGTCCGTCTTCCTCAGAAGCAGCAACGAACATCTTAGGTCCGTCAAAGTGCTTAGCAAGAAGTGTCTCAGAAATTTCAGGACCGAAGTTTCCAAGATAAACAACAAGAGCGTTACATCCGGCTTTCTTGATATCCTCAAGAGCCTGTACCATATGTATTTCGCTTTCTACGATACATACAGGACATTCGTAAATATCCTCAGCATCATATTTGTCTGTGTAAGCCTTTACAAGGTTCTGTCTTCTTGTTACTGAGAGTGACTCTGGGAAACAGTCTCTGCTGACAGCAACGATACCTATTTTCATTTTTGGTAAATTAGTCATTTTAAAATACATCCTTTCCTTATATAAAAAAATTTACAGTAAAATTGACGCGCATTTTGCTGTATTTGTTTTCAAAATATATTCTATTACATTTTAGGATATTTTGCAATGAAAAAGAGTGGTAAAATATCAATAAATTGTTTAAAGTGACAACAAAAGTCTATTAATATAAAAGTTTTATTGTAATAATTACAAGAAAAATCAGACAGTCAGTACCATAAATATTAGATTTTGAGATTGTTTGCTTGATATTAGAGCAAAAATAGGGTATAACAAATACAATATAAATATCATAAAATGGTGAGAAAAGAAATACAAATAAAATGCAAATTATGGTTGATTGCGAAATTTTACTATATAAAAGATGAAAGGCGTGTTATGGCTCAGAAAATTGTTGAGATTGCGGATTTAAAGACAGGCGGAAAAAATGATGAGCTGGTTACATATGCTCTTGGTTCATGTGTCGGGATATGTATGTACGATGAAAGACTGCGTATGGGAGGGCTGCTGCACGCAATGCTGCCCGATGCTTATGCGTGTTCTAT
>JBNMLR010000537.1:0-2092 GCA_050874945.1 Butyribacter sp.
AAGTTTGATATACAAACTATTTTAATGGATAGGAAAAACAAATGAACAATGTTTTAGGATCGATCAGTACAAATCTGATAAAATTATTTGATAATATCATGGAAGTTGAAGCATATACCATGAAAAGTGAATATGACAACAAGATTTCCATGACAGAGGTTCACACCATAGCCGCCATAGGAACGGCAGAGTTAAAAAGTATGAGTGAACTTGCTGCACAGCTTAATATTACTGTCGGAACATTGACAGTTGGAATAAATAATCTTGTAAAAAAAGGATTTGTAGAACGTTATAAAACTGAGCGTGACAGAAGAATTGTTAAGATAGCTCTGACTAAAGAGGGAAAGAAGATATATTCATTGCATGAAAAATTTCACAAGGATATAGTGTTTGCTCTTGTAAAGGGACTAAATGAGAGTGAGATGGATGTTGTGGCGAAAGCACTTGACAATTTAGAAAGCTTTGTTGATAAACGTTTTGAGAATGGAGAAAATAAATGATTACGACCAGAATTATTTCAACAGGTGCGTGTGTGCCTGAACAGGTCATCACAAATGATGATCTGTCAAAAATAGTTGATACGAGTGATGAATGGATAACCCAGAGAACAGGCATAAAGAAAAGACATATATCCGCTGGGGAGAACACATCATATTTTGCTATAAATACTGCAAGGCAGGTGCTTGAGAGAGCGGAAGTCTCAGCGGAGGATGTTGAATTTATAATAGTGGCAAGCGTCACGGCGGATTATGGAACACCGTCCCTTGCCTGTATGGTTCAAAAAGAGATAGGTGCCGTAAATGCGGTTGCATTTGATGTAAATGCAGCGTGCAGCGGTTTTATGTTTGCGTTAAGCATCGCAGACAAGTACATAAAAACAGGTATGTATGACAATGCCATAGTCATAGGTGCGGAGACACTCTCAAAGATAGTTGACTGGAAAGACAGGTCAACCTGTGTACTGTTTGGAGACGGTTCAGGTGGTGCCTATGTAGAAAAATCAGAGGATGAGGGTATATTAAAAGAAGAACTCGGAGCAAAGGGTGAGCTTTGGGACATTCTCACACAGGGATATGTCGGATGTTCAAATGCATTCAATGATGAACCCCGTGAGAAAGACAACCTCTGGTATGTGAATATGGACGGCAGGGCAGTATTTAAGTTTGCGACAAAAGCCGTCACAAAGAGTATAGAGAGAGTGATGGAGTCGGCAGGAGTAAAGCCTGAGGAGATAAAATATGTTGTACCGCATCAGGCAAATGCAAGGATTGTCGACATAATTTCAAGAAAACTCGGTATAAGCCATGACAAATGTTACATGAATATGGCTGAGTATGGAAATACTTCTTCTGCAAGTATTCCTATCGTATTAAACGAGTTAAATGAAAAGGGGCTTATCGAGAGAGGAGACAAACTTCTTCTCACAGGTTTCGGCGGCGGAATGACTTGGGGAACAATGATTATTTCGTGGTAGACGGTTATCAGAAGATTTTATACTGAAGTTTTATGCCGGCAGATGCGGGCGAAGATGTTTCAGATAAAATTTTCATAACAAAAAATATATATATTTTAATCTATTTTTAGGAGGAAAAACCATGGTATTTGAGAAAATCAGAGAAATTATTGCTGAGCAGACAGGTAAGGATGTTGACGAGATCACATTAGAGACAAATGTAAAAGAGGATCTCGACGCTGATTCTTTAGACTTATTCCAGATCATCAACGATATTGAAGATGAGTTCGATGTATCAGTTGAAGACCCTGAGTCTATCGTTACTGTAAAGGATGCAGTTGATTTTGTAGAAAGTCACAAAGAAGCATAATAAGCTATTTTAACACTATCAAATAAGTGGCTGAGCGGATTGTGTACATCCGCTTGACATAGCAGAGGAGGAAGCGCTGGAAGTTAATAATATTTATTCACAACCGGCGCTATCTCTTTACTTTTTTGGATGGTAAACCAGAGATTTTTGTTTATCGGACACATATATTGTAAACGGTAATGATTTTAGTTAGATGGATTTGACACTTGAAAATGGAGGAAAATGCAAATGAAAACAGTATTTATGTTTAGCGGTCAGGGTGCACAGTA
>JBNMLR010000538.1:0-2049 GCA_050874945.1 Butyribacter sp.
TCACTTGCCTCAGATGTGATAGTATTTCTCCATGTTCTGAATGGTACTAAAAGAGTGTCATCTTTATCAAATGCCATATATCCGTGCATCATTGCACTAAATCCCATAACACCGATTTTTGTTATCTCAGCGTCATACTTCTCTTTAACTGTTGCGGCAAGTTTGCTATAACAGTCCTGAAGTCCTGACCAGATGTCATCAAGACTGTATGTCCATACACCGTTCTCATATTTGTTTTCCCATTTGTGTCCGCTTGTTGCAATGAGATTGTTGTTTTCGTCGATAAGAACTGCCTTTATCTTTGTTGAACCAAACTCGATACCGAGGGCTGTCTTTCCACTTTCAATTATGTCTTTCATTAAATTTTCTCCTCCTGATTTTATAATGTTTTATTTTAAGTTTATATGGTATTCTCTAACGGTAAACAATATCCCCGAGCATAAGATCTCTCTTGAAATCTCTGATATTTGTATCTTTATTTATAACGACTGCCTCGATTCCCATCATTGCTGCCCAGTCACACATCTGCTCTGCAGTAAGGTCATATGTAAATGCCGTATGATGTGCACCGCCTGCAAGTATCCATGCTTCTGCTCCTGTGTAAAGGTCCGGTTCAGGTGTCCAGAAGTTTGTTGCAGTAGGAAGTTTAGGCATAGGCTTCTCTGTCTGCTTGCACTCTACATCGTTTATGATAAGTCTGAAACGGTTTCCGAGGTCGATAAGTGATGTTGCGATACCGTGGCCGTTCTTTGATGTGAAAACAAGTCTTGCCGGATCTTCTCTGTCACCCATTGAAAGAGGCTGGCACTTAATCTGGATAGGTCCCTCTGAGATTGACGGACAAATCTCGAGCATATGAGCCTCAAGTATTCCCTCTTTGCCCGGTACGAGATTGTATGTGTAATCCTCAAGCATTGATGTTCCCTTTGCATCTTTCATGCCTGCTGTCATGACTTTCATAAGACGAACCATAGCTGCAACTTTCCAGTCACCCTCTGCTCCAAATCCGTAACCTTTTTCCATAAGTCTCTGGATTGCAAGTCCCGGAAGCTGTTTGAGTGCACCGAGGTCACCAAAGTGAGTTACGATTGCCTGATAGTTCTTCTCTTTCAAAAATCTCTCAAATCCGATTTCTATCTGAGCCTGTACTGCAACGTGTTTTCTAAACTCAGCGGGATCTCTGCCCTCAAGAAGAATTTCATACTTGTCATAATATTCATCGACGAGTGCATTTGTGTCTGACTCTGAAACTGCTGCTACCGCATCTGCTATCTCATTTACAGGGTAAGCATCTACTTCCCAGCCAAATTTAAGCTGAGCTTCTACCTTGTCACCCTCTGTAACTGCAACATTTCTCATATTGTCAGCTACACGCATAACTCTGATATGGCTGCTCTCAACAACACCGACTGCCGTTCTCATCCATGAACCGATTTTTTCCTGCACTTTCTCGTCTGACCAGTGGCCGACAACAACTTTACGCTCAATCTTCATGCGTGATACGATGTGACCGTACTCTCTGTCACCGTGTGCTGCCTGGTTTTCATTCATGAAATCCATATCTATCGTGTCATATGGGATTTCCATGTTGAACTGTGTATGCAGATGAAGTAAAGGTTTTCTGTACTCCTGAAGTCCTAATATCCATGACTTTGCAGGTGAGAATGTGTGCATCCATGTGATAACACCCGCACAGTCAGGGTCATTATTCGCATCATTAAATGTTTTTCTTATAAGTTCATTTGTGATAAGGGTTGGTTTTAACACAACCTCAAAAGGAAGTTTTCCTGAAGCATTTAAAGCCTCTACGATCTGTTTTGAGTGTGCTGCTACATTTGCGAGACACTCATCACCATATAAATCCTGTGAACCGGTACAAAACCAAAATTTATAATTTTTTACTTCCATCTTTTTCTCCTTTTCCTCTCATTAATATTTTTTGTTTTAATGTAACAACATCTGATGCCTTTAGCTGTTAAGACTGCCAAAAACATCAGATGATATCTTTTCCTAAAATAATTTAGTTTTTTCTTAACACCATACTTATAA
>JBNMLR010000539.1:0-2047 GCA_050874945.1 Butyribacter sp.
AAACAAGGTGCTATCTGAAAATACTTGTCAAAACCTGACACCATAAGAAGCTGTTTGTACTGCTGTGGTGCCTGCGGCAATGCGTAGAATTTACCCTTGAATTTGCGTGATGGCACGATATAATCTCTCGCTCCCTCAGGTGATGATGCACAGAGGATAGGTGTCTGAATTTCTAAAAATCCCATGTCTGTCATCTTCTGACGAAGAAAACTGATAACATTTGATCTGAAAATCATATTGTCACGAACCTTTGCATTTCTAAGGTCAAGATAACGGTATTTAAGACGAACATCCTCTCTTGTTTCTTTTGATGTCATAATCTCAAAAGGAAGCTGTCTGTAAACCCTGCCAAGAACCTCTACTTTGTGTGCTTCAAGCTCGATAGTTCCTGTAGGTATCTTTGGATTGTATGTCTCCTCATCTCTGTGCTCTACGACACCCTCAACTGAGATACAGTCCTCTTTGCTTATACCGTCGAGAAGTTTTGTGTCACGCATAACAACCTGCATAACACCGTACATATCCCTAAGGTCAACAAATGAGACACCGCCGTGGTCACGGATATTTTCTACCCATCCGGCAAGTCTTAATGTTTCGCCGACATTGCTCTCGCTAATGTCGTTCAATGTTTTGTCACGATAAATGTTTCCTACGTTCATTTTTACCTCCTAAAAAACAGGTCTTTGCAAAACTCACTCTGCTCTTTAATTCCTGCACAGATACAATATATAATACCGCCGGCACGCTCCCGCTATATGTCGCCGGTAGCAGTACATAAGTCAGCAAAAAACGCTGACTAAGTGCTGACGGCGACAAAATGCCTGCTAACATTATTTATTGTATCTGTGCAGGCAGATTAAATTTAAAGAATAGTTTTGCAAATAACTAAATATTTCAGACAGTATATAAATCAGATAGGGATAAAGAGTCGCTTGCGACACTTTCGCGCTTGAGCGGAATGCTCATCCTCACGGAGTGTTTTTTATGTTATATGAAACGAAAAGTATCCTATAACCATAAAAAAAGTCCGCCCCAAACTAAAAAGTTCAGGACGAACATATTATTGTCCGCGGTACCACCCGAATTACTGTCTTGTCAGTCACTCATACGCTGTCTGTCGTGCAGCTTACGGCTCCCCTACTGACAAACTTTATATACAGTATAAAATAAAATGAAATCAAATCAAATCAATACTTATATCTGATAAATATTTCAATCCCAATATGTCTGCATACAATAATCTGTGTTCAGTTCGCTGCTGATAGAGTGTTATTCACATGAATTCACTTTGCGAAGCTCCCACCGTCCTTCACTCGCTTTGAACGATAAATCATGCTACTTCTCTCCGTCGTCGCATTTGCATAACTAAATTGATTATATAATGATGTTTGGGGGATTGTCAATGATTTTTTCGTTTCCGCCAAAAGTTATATAATTCTTATATTAAATGCCATAAATCATCTATCCAATAAAGGTAACAAATCCGGTAATTCATTTAAGCTGTTTATCGCTGTTACATCATTCGGTACATCGCTGTTATTTCTGTTCAGCCAAATTGCACTTATTCCTAAATCCATGCAGGGATATATATCCGTTGCCAAGTCATCTCCAACATATATGTATTTATTATTGCTACTACATTTTTTTAACTCTTCAAAAAAACAATAATCAGGTTTAGCCGTTTTCATCTCACTGGCATATTTTTTTACCACAAAATACTTTTCTATATCTGTTACCTGTAATTTATTTTTCTGTTGCGACATTTCACCATTACTGGCAATTCCTTTTTCTTCTTCAATCAACCTGTCTAAACAAGGTTTCACATCAGCAAAGAGCATCCAGCCTGCTTCAAGCTGCGTCTTGTACTCATAAAAAATAGTCTTAGCTTCCTCGAATGATATGATTTTATCTCCAGCCTTAAAAAAGTCCATTATTCTCATGGCACCCTGTTTTTCAAAGGAAAGATTATTTGATAAATATTGTGAAAAATATTTACTTGAAATATCTTTCCAAATCTTAGCGTAATCTTCTATGTTTATTTTATAAC
>JBNMLR010000540.1:0-2042 GCA_050874945.1 Butyribacter sp.
GTACAAAATCGGTAATGTATAAACTTGCACTCACAAATTTTGAGATAAAGCTAATGTTCGAGGATATGATACTCCGCTGGTTCAGTCCTGCAAAAAATGAGACAAATGAATTTATAAAGGCACTTATAGATGTAGATATTGAAGCAATGAACGACTATATGAATGATGTTGCATTACGCACATTCAGTTCATTTGATACAGGAAAACATACATCAGATAAAAAAGCACCTGAGAACTTAGCCTCATGGTGCGACTGTAAGGGAGCAACTAATGGCTCAAGTTTGAACTATCGTTCAAACTTGTATGCGATGACGGAACAGTCATCGCGTTTTTTCCACGGTTTTGTTTTAGGACTTATGGTAGACCAGTCAGAAAACTATATCATAACCTCAAACCGTGAAAGTGGATATGGACGATATGACATAATGCTTGAGCCCAAAGACAAACAGAGCCAAAAATATCCGGGAATAGTTATAGAATTTAAAGTGATAAATCCAAGAAAAGAAAAATCACTTGAAGAAACTGTCGAAGCTGCATTGAAACAGATAGAAGAAAAGAATTATGATGCAGAACTTATAAATCGTGGAGTAAAAGAGGAAAACATACATCACTACGGCTTTGCGTTTAAAGGTAAGGAAGTGCTGATAGACGGCAGGTAGTAACAGTTCACCCTTTTATTTATTACATTCATAAACCTGCCAGCGAGCTGTCAGTCGCTGCTCTGCAGCTTTTGTTTATTTCATATAATAAATGAAAGGCTATTCTACCATAAAAAGATAATCAACAATACAATGAACAAGCTCATTGTATTGCAAATTATTTTTTATGGCTGAACTGTTACGGTAGATATTTTTACAAAATAAAACACCATATTGAAAGTTGAGATTAAGGATGAATGATTTGATAGATGTTTTAGATATAATAGGTGTCATTGCATTTGCAATATCAGGTGCGATGACTGCGATAAAAAAGAGGATGGATCTGCTCGGAGTGTGTGTGCTTGGAATCGTGACTGCAGTCGGTGGCGGTATAACAAGAGATGTGCTGCTTGGCAATACACCGCCATCGGCATTTAAAGACCCGAGAGATGTCTGTATAGCTGCAATAATTTCATGTATCGTATTTGGATTTATGATTATAAAAGCATCGGAGCATATAAAAGAGCAGAGTGCAGGGTTCGTTGCACTATATGAGAATGTGCTTATGCTTTCTGATGCCGTAGGACTTGGAGCGTTTACGGTCATCGGAATAGATGTGGCAAAAAAGACAGTCAGCGATTACAACACAAATGCGTTTCTGCTTATATTTGTCGGAGTTATAACAGGAGTGGGTGGAGGTGTTCTGCGTGATATAATGAGCGGCATGATACCGTATATATTTAAGAAACATATATATGCAGTTGCATCGGCAGTAGGAGCAGGTGCTTATATTGTTATTGACAGTTATATAGGAAGAAACACGGCAATAGTAGGGTGTTCGGTGCTTGTCGTGGCAGTGCGTGTGCTGGCGGCTCACTTTGAGTGGAATCTGCCTAAGATAAAATATGGAGAATGACTTAAAAATAAAGGAGGTTTGAAAAAATGACTGTTGGTTTTATTGTGTGGAGTCTGTGTGCAGTTTTGTTTTTAGTCATTGGTATAATAGACAGAAAGTCAGAAAAGCCTGTCGGTTTCTGGTCTAATGCTAAGCCGTGGTGTAATGTTAAAGAACTTGAGGTTACGGATATTAGAGCATATAATAATGCAGTATCTACAATATGGATTGTTTTTGCCATAATATTTGAAATACTTGGTCTGCCACTTCTGTTTTTCGAGCAGAACAGTTCTGTATTTCTGGCTGTTATAGCAGGAGTTGTGATTTTAATAATTGGAATTATGTTCGCTTATGTGAAAGTGGAAAGAAAATATAAACTTAAACAGAGGTGAAAAGCATATGGAACAGGAAAAGATGCGTCATGAGATAGTGACAAGCAATCCCGATGTTGATGTGAGATTTTATTTGTCTAAAGATGAGGGCAGTTATGTTTCACCTCACTGGCATAA
>JBNMLR010000541.1:0-2033 GCA_050874945.1 Butyribacter sp.
GTTTTAGACACTCTGATAAACGAGTACGGTGCTCCTGTAAAAGTAAGTGACGAATTTATGTCATACAAATGTGATAAGATGAGGATTGTATTTTATCATACAAATGATGATAAGTGCCTGTTGTTTTATATACCTGAGTATATGTGTGCAAATTATGTTTTTGAGAATGACAGTGCAGATATGGCGGTGTAAATCTCATAACACTAAAAATTTGCGTCACGGCTCTTTAAAACAGGCGGTATGGAAATGAGGATTTATTAATATGAAGCGAAAAGAAGATCGCCGTAACAGACTTAGTACAAAGAAGATTTCAGGCATAGGGCTTATGATAGCACTCGCATTTGTGTTAAGTTATATAGAGTCAATGATGCCGATAAACATCGGTATTCCGGGAATAAAAGCAGGATTTTCCAATATAGTCGTTATTTTTGCCATGTATGTGTATGGACCGTTTACGGCTTTTGGCATAGCAATCGTAAGGATAATACTTGTCGGATTTACATTCGGAAGTCTTGCAAGTCTTATGTATAGCTTTGCGGGTGGTATGCTGAGCTTTTTTGTGATGTTTATTTTAAAGAAAGCGGATATTTTTTCCGTGAACGGAGTGAGCGTGGCAGGTGGTGTCAGCCACAATATCGGTCAGATAATCGTGGCAATGCTCGTTCTTAAGACAAAGCTGCTCATATATTATCTCCCTGCACTTATAATATCGGGAACTGTCGCAGGAATAATCGTCGGCATAGCAGGCGGACTCCTGATAAAAAGAATTGGATTTGTTATTCATTCGCAATCCTGACAACGGTTGTCTATGCACCAATGAATGAATTTTGAAGATATATGAGCGAAATCTGAAAATAATCTATAAAATCTGCCTGTCGGCATAACAACTGACAGGCAAATATCAATCTAAAAGCAATAGACAACAAAATCACACCTAATCTAACATTTCTACAAAACATTTTCACAACAAAGTAAACAAATTGGTATTTAATGAAACATGATCCGGTGGTAAAATTTATACATAATAAAAAGATGTATAAAAGCTTTTTGAAACGGAGGTTTCAGAGGGCGGAAGGAGAAGCCTATGAGAGATATAAAAAAGTATGGCAGAAGAAGTGTAACTGCACTGTTGTCATCAGCTATGGTTCTTACACTGCCGGGTATGAGCGAACTTAAGGTTCAGGCGGCATCTGTAATAAACAGAGACGATAACAGTATAGTGTATGCTGTAGACTGTGGAGATATTGATGTGAACACCGTGCCGGAGGACGGACCTCTCGGAACGCACAACAGCGTTACGGATCAGGCATACGGTGCCGATAAGAACACCGGATATAAGTGGGGTGTTGTCGATACCGTCAGCAGTCCTCTTACAAACGGTTCGGGCAGCGGCGGCGGAGTTAGCACTGACTGGACATGGGCATATGAGTTTGCAAATGGCGACCAGACTTCAAAGACTGCAACAAACCGCTACACCAAAAACCAGTTTGAGAAGAATACGAACAGCGGAGAGAGAAGACTCGACTACAAGTTTGAGATTGAAAACGGCGAATATTATGTGGAAGTCGGCTTTTCTGACCCGTGGGGATGTTCAAAGACACCGTCAGTATATGCAAACTTAGGTGAGAGTGATGAGACGGTCATCGCCAAAGATTTTGATGTGAGTTCCAATTCGGGCGTGGCAACGGGAACGGTAAAAGTCACAAACGGAGAGCTTACCATCAATGCAAGAGGAACAGGTGACAACAACAAAGCCATAAACATGACTTATATCACGATAAAAGAAGCAGGAGAAAAGACACTTGCACAGACCGACGCAGATGCGATAAGTGTTCCTGAGACTACGAGCGGTGATATAGAACTTCCGTCAAAGGGAAGCAAGGCAGGCAGTGAGATAACATGGTCGAGCAGCAATGAGAGTGTTATCACGAAAGACGGAAAAGTTACAAGACCGGCGGCAGGCGAGAGTGATGCAAAGGTTACGCTTACGGCAACGGTAAAGAAAGGAGAAGTGACGATTACAAAGGAATTTA
>JBNMLR010000542.1:0-2023 GCA_050874945.1 Butyribacter sp.
ACAGAAATGACTGTTCACTCAACAATCTTGTACTTTCAGTTGATTCAGAGTGCCGTCCGGAACTTGTAGCGATGATCGGTTCAGCTATAGCTACATCTATTTCAGATATTCCGTTCTACGGACCATGTGCTACAACACAGCTTGGTATGGTAGACGGTGAGTTTATCGTAAACCCAAGTCAGGAAGTATGGGATAAAGGTGACCTTAAACTTACGGTTGCATCAACGAGAGAAAAGGTTATAATGATAGAAGCAGGAGCAAAAGAGCTTCCTGAGGACAAGATGATAGAAGCCATCTACAAATGTCACGA
This sequence comes from Butyribacter sp., assembly GCA_050874945.1. Taxonomy (GTDB): domain Bacteria; phylum Bacillota; class Clostridia; order Lachnospirales; family Lachnospiraceae; genus Butyribacter. Next base: position 311 of record JBNMLR010000542.1, read on the forward strand.
TGTAAACCAGACTATCATTGCGTTTATAGACAAGATGGTTGAGGAAGTAGGAAAGCCAAAGCATGAATATACAAGCTGTGCTATTCCTGAGGAAATGTTTGAGGAGATTAAAAAGATTGTTCCTCCTGAGGAGATGGAAATTGCCGTATTCTCAGATGACAAGCAGACACGTGAAGAAAATGTGCGTCAGGTAACGGAGAAACTTGAAGAAGCATTTGCTGAGAATGAGGAATGGCTTGAAATTCTTCCTGAAGCCGTATATCAGTATCAGAAAAAGACAGTCCGCAAGATGATATTAAAAGACCACAAGCGTCCTGACGGTCGTGAGATTACACAGATTCGTCCGCTTGCAGCAGAGGTTGACCTTATACCTAGAGTTCACGGTTCTGCAATGTTCACCCGTGGACAGACACAGATTTGCAATATCACAACACTTGCACCGCTCTCTGAGAAACAGAAAGTTGACGGACTTGATGCAAATGTCACGGAAAAGAGATATATGCACCATTACAACTTCCCTTCATATTCAGTTGGAGAGACAAAGCCAAGCAGAGGTCCGGGACGCCGTGAGATAGGTCATGGTGCACTTGCTGAGAAAGCACTTATACCGGTACTTCCTAGCGAGGAAGAATTCCCATACGCTATCAGAAGCGTATCTGAGACATTTGAGTCAAACGGTTCAACATCGATGGCTTCAACCTGTGCATCATGTATGTCACTTATGGCAGCAGGTGTTCCTATCAAGAAGATGGTAGCAGGTATCTCATGCGGTCTTGTTACAGGTGAGACAGATGATGATTTTGTACTGCTTACTGATATTCAGGGTCTTGAAGATTTCTTCGGAGACATGGACTTTAAGGTTACAGGTACAACAGAGGGTATCACGGCAATCCAGATGGATATTAAGATTCACGGTCTTACAAGACCTATCGTAGAGGGTGCTATCGCAAGATGCCGTGAAGCAAGACTTTTCATTATGGATACCTGTATGAAACCGGCTATTTCCGAGCCTCGTAAGGAAGTTGGAAAATATGCACCAAAGATTATCCAGATGCAGATCGACCCTCAGAAGATCGGTGATGTTGTAGGTCAGAGAGGAAAGACTATAAATGCACTTATCGAGCGCACGGATGTAAAGATTGATATTACTGATGACGGTAATGTATCTATCTGTGGCGAAGATGCTGAGAAGATGGCTGAAGCTAAGAGACTTATCGAAGTCATCACAACAGATTTCTATGAAGGACAGATTCTTGAAGGAGAAGTTATAAATATTAAAGAGTTTGGAGCATTTATTGAATTTGCACCGGGAAAAGAGGGCATGGTTCATATTTCTAAGATTGCAAAAGAGAGAATCGACCATGTTGAAGATGTTCTTACATTAGGTGACCATGTTAAGGTTATCTGCCTTGGAAAAGACAAGATGGGCAGAATGAGCTTTAGCATCAAAGATGTAAGATAATTAAAATTGCTAATGCCAAATTAAATATAGAATAAATGTAAAAAGCGGTAAAAAGAGATTTTGATATTATCAGAATCTCTTTTTCCATTTTTTACAAAATTTGCAAAAAAATACTCGACATTGTTGCCAAATAGATGTAAAATGTATATTAAAGGGAGAAAAAAGGGGGTTAAAAGGAGAAAATTACTACGATAGGAGTAATAGAGTATGAAGTCGATTGAAAAAAGGTATTCTGTAAAGATGTATATAGG
>JBNMLR010000543.1:0-2014 GCA_050874945.1 Butyribacter sp.
ATCCGAAAAGCAACAAAAGAAAGCATCACACCGATAAAAATTACGGTTAAAAAATCTTTTACAAACCCAGAATATGAAAAGTTTTTAGGATGTAAGGCAGAAAAAGGTATGGTAAATTCAATTACATTTTCTTATGATGATGCAGAAATACCGTTTATCACAAGAAACGAATCCATGTGGAATTTTTTTGAACCAGAGTTAAAAAAGCGATTAAGTGAAATGGATGTAGATGATTCATTTTCAGCAAAGGTTAGGAGTATTTTAGTGGAAATTCTTCCTGCCGGGAAATCAGGGATTGAAGATGTTGCGATTGCACTTGGAATGAGCAGACGCAGTCTGCAAAGAAAGTTAAAAGAAGAAGATACAACCTTTCAGAAGCAGTTAAATCATGTGAGGGAACTGCTCGCAAAGAACTACATTCAGAATACGGATTTATCATCAGAAGATATTGCATATCTGCTGGGGTATCAGGATATAAATTCATTCTTTCGGGCATTTTCTCTTTGGACGGGAAAATCGGTTACCGCATATAAGCAAGAGCAGAAAAAAAGACAGTGGTGAAAAGCTGCTGTCTTTTTTTGAATAAAATGATAAAATCTTGAAGAAAGTCACAAAAACAGCAAATAAAATCTTGAAGAAAGTCACAAAAACAGTAAAAATAATCTTGAAGAAAGTTACAAATATGATGTATAATATCTTGAAGAAAAGTGTATAACATATAATATGATATAAGTGTCAAAAGTCCAAAATGAGATTGTGCTTGCACAAATGAGCCTTTTAAACTTACTGACACACCTGTATTATGGAGGCAGATATGTATTTTAAAAGAAAAGCATACAATAAACTATTAGAGTGGAAGAAACTTTACTCGGATAAATATGCCGTATTATTGGAGGGGGCAAGACGAGTCGGCAAATCGACGATTGCGGAGAATTTTGCAAAAAATGAATATAAATCTTATATATTGATAGATTTTTCAAAGGTGACAGATAATATATTAGATTGTTTTGAGGATATAGGAAATTTAAGTATATTTTTCTTGAGACTACAGGCAGAAACAGGAATAACATTGTATGAACATGATTCGCTTATTATTTTTGATGAAGTGCAGCTTTTTCCAAAGGCAAGGCAGGCGATAAAACATCTTGTGTCTGATGGCAGATACAGTTATTTGGAAACAGGTTCTTTAATTTCAATCAGGAAAAATGTAAAAGATATTTTAATTCCATCTGAGGAAATGAAGATACAGGTTTACCCGATGGATTATGAAGAATTTTGTAAGGCTACGGGCAGCAGTTATGAACTTTTGCAGCAGATTTTTGACTGTGGTACTGCTATCGGGCAGGTGACTAACCGTAAATTAATGAGGGATTTGAGAATATATATGGCAGTGGGCGGTATGCCGCAGGCAGTAGAAGCATATATAAATGGAAAAAATTTTTCAGAAATTGATATGGTTAAAAGACAGATAATTTCTCTTTATGAGGAAGATTTTAAAAAAATTGATACATCAGGAAGAATATCGGCACTGTATCATTCTATTCCTGCACAGCTTTCAAAAGATGTAAGAAAATATAGGATTACAACGGCAATCGGAAAGAAAAACAATATAAAAACGGAAGAATTATTGTATGAATTGATAGATTCAAAAACAGTTTTACCGTGTTACAACTCAACAGACCCAAGAGTAAGTCTGACGGATACAAAAGATTTTGACAGTTACAAATTATATCTTTCTGATACCGGATTGTTTGTCACTTTGATGTTTATTGACCGCCCTGTAACGGAAAATGATATATATGCAAAAATGCTTTCAGATAAATTGCCCGCAAATCTGGGGTATCTTTATGAGAATCTTATAGCTCAGATGATTGCTGCATCGGGAAGGGAATTATATTATCATACTTGGGAAAAAAGCGACAGTACACATTATTATGAGGTGGACTTTTTAACTTCTGAGGGAAGTAAAGTAAATGCGTTTGAAATCAAGTCATCCGGTTCAGGAAAACATGAG
>JBNMLR010000544.1:0-1994 GCA_050874945.1 Butyribacter sp.
AAGTAGAGCAATCGAGATAGTAAAGCAAGACAGAATACCTATCGGTATTCATACATATTCAGATTCGTATTTAGGCAATCTAAAAAAATCTGAACTAATTAAAAGATACAGGGAGTTGGAAATAGAGATATTTAATGTGATTTTAAAATCCAATATTCGGACTGAGAAATTATTAGAAGAAAAAGAAAGGATAAAACAATGGACGCATATGAAAAGATAATAAGTATCATGCGTAATCAAGGGGCGGTGAAGAACCCTGTTGGGTTACAATTAGCGGAAATGACAGACGCAACAGGTTGTGATATTGGAGAGCTGCATTTAGAAGCTGAGGACTTACTTATATCACAGCATTTAACAGACTATAAGATAGAGATAGAGTTATCAGGCAATAAAAAAGATGCAATAATATACGGACATTTGAAAAAAGGTGACATTGTTCTTATACAGAGAATGAGTGATGAAAAGTATGTTATTATTGAAAAATTATTGGAGGCAGCAGATGAGAACTGAAACAGTTGAAGTAGTAAGAGTAGATGCAATAATAGACTTTTTGCTTGAATACAAAGAGGATGTAATTGAATTGTTGGAGTATTGTGATAGTGCAGAGTTAGAAGATATGATAAACACAAATGTACCAGTGTTAAAGTGTAAGGTGTCAAAATAATTTATTTATTTTCAAATTTTCAAAAAAAGGTATTGACAATATACTTGCGGAAGTATATAATGTATATTGTAGCAAGGGAATAGCAGGAAAGGAGATAACGAAATGGAGAAAAAAGGAATGACAAATAAACAGTTTACAGGAATAATAAAAATGATAATAGCTTTAGTAAAGGATGATACACCTAAAGAAAAGTTGATTGAATACTTAACAGAGTTAATAAAAGAGTAAAGCAAAAATGCTTGAAGAAATCCATCAGCAAAATCTTCAAGCATTAAACAAAACACAGAGGACAGCCCCACAACTTCCTGCTAGCTGTCCTTAGTGATTATTATAATAGCAGGAAATTAAAATAAAATCAAGGTAAGGAGGAAAAATCAGCATGGAAGAAAACAAAGTTGATACGAGAAACAATGGTAAGGCTACAGCGGCAACAAGAGCAAAGAATAAATATAAAGCAAAGACTTATGACCGCATGGAGCTTGCACTTCCAAAGGGAATGAAAGCACAGATAGTTGAACAGGTGCAACAGGGTAAAGCAAAGTCAAACAATGCTTATGTTATAGCTGCAATAATTGAAAAGATGGAGAGAGAAAAGGCATAGATATTATTAAAAATAAAAGTGTGCTATTTCCGTGCTGTACTTGTGCTATTAACTATGTTATTATTTTTACAATGCAAAAAGTAAAGTTAATCTAGGCGGTCGAAAGACCGTCTTTTTTTGTAGGAGTTAAGAAGATGGCATTTAAAAAGTTTTGTTCGCATTGTGGTTGTAACAGGCTGATTGATTGTACTGAAAGATATTGTGATGTACATAAGAAAAGAGATAAGGCAGAGAGCGATAAGCAATATGACAAGAACCAGCGTAATAAGGAAGCAAAGGCTTTTTATAATTCAACGGCATGGAAAAGGAAGCGGCAGCAGATACTTATCAGGGATAAAGGAATAGATGTATATGTGTATATGACAGAGGGCAGAGTAGTAAAGGCTGAACATATACATCATATAGTTGAGCTTGATGAAGACCCAAGTCTTGCGTTGGTTGATGACAATCTTATTTCATTAAGTGCGGCTACGCATAGCATCATATCAGGAGTGTATAAAGATGCACGGAAACGGCAGCAGATGCAGGCAAAATTGAGGGTATTTTTGCGTGATTTTAAGTTATAGAGGGGTAGGGGGTACTTGAAAATTTTCAAGGTCTGCCCCGTAGACCGCCGCCCCCCATTTATCTCGCAAAAACTCCCCAAATGAACTTTTTTTAGGAGGTGATTTTTATAGCAGGGAGGAATAAACAGCCGATTGACCTGATAGCCGCAAAAGGGCGAAAACA
>JBNMLR010000545.1:0-1992 GCA_050874945.1 Butyribacter sp.
GATAATATAACAAAAATAACATATGACTCTGAGGAGCAGAGATTAAAACAGTGGATTCTTGAGAGGATAGAATGGATAGATAACAATATTTCTTCGATAGATGATTATTGTGCAGGCAGACAGCTTATATTTAAAGTGAATGGAAAGACATATGCAACAGCAGATTACACACGCGATGCAGGAGCCGTTTTACCTAAAGATCCGACAAAGAAAGGGTATGTTTTTAAGGGATGGTATTATAAGGAGAAAGTGGGTAAAAAAACTTATGAGATTAAGTTAGATAAAAATGATCTGGCTGCATTGACAGGAACAAAAGTAACATTGTATGCAAAGTGGAAAAAGAAAACTAAGGCGGATACCGTTAAAAAGTTTTTGTTACAGTACAAAGATATATATCTTTCACCATACGACGATTACAGTATTAAATATGGAATCCAGCCGTTTAGTGCCAGTGTACCGGAGATTAAATGGAAGTCGTCTGACGAGAGCATCGTTACGGTAGATGAAAGCGGTAATATCCATGTCATAACCGAAAAGCCGGGAGTGTGTACCGTGACGGCAAAAGTAAAAGGTTTAAAATCAGCACAGTGTAAGGTTCATATCGTATCGTGGGACGATGTGGCAGGGATAAATGATTTTAATATAGCTAAACATAAAATCACATTGAAAAAAGGAAAGTATGGAAGAGTGAAAATATCATTAATTCCTAAAAAAGTTTATAATCCTAATATAACTTATGTTTCTTCAAACAAAAAAGTTGTGCAGGTCGATGAGACGGGAACTATATACGCTAAAAAGAAAGGAACGGCTGTGATAGTAGTGTATTGTGCGGCACTTGAAAAAGCAAAGTCAATTACTGTAAAAGTTAAGTAAAAAAGAACCTGTTATTATTTATCGTGAGGATAACAAAAGTGTTTTGTGCAGTAAAGGGATGAGTTTAAGACTTGTATTATGTCTGTTTATTTGGTAAAATGTTGATAATTGTGATAATTAAGGGGGTTCCATAGTGATAGATGAGACAGAAAATGTCGAGGTAAAAAAAGTAAATATGGAAGGTATCCCGGAGCAGCTCGTTTTCGGTCTGGACATAGGAACGAGAAGTATTGTTGGAACGATAGGATACAGAGATGCCAAAGGATTTACCGTAGTTGCACAGACATCAAAAGAACATGAGACTAGAGCCATGATGGATGGACAGATACATGATATAAACATGGTTGCATCTACAATCAGTGAGATTCGTGACAGGCTTGAGTATATGACCGGGCGTACATATAAAGATGTGTGCATAGCTGCAGCCGGCCGAGTGCTCAAGACTGTTGAGGCAGAAGCAGAGATAGATTTTAATTCAGAAACGGCAGTTACGACAGAGAAAATATATACACTTGATATGCTCGGTGTAGAAAATGCTTATGAAAAGTTAAGAGAAGAACAAAATAGTGATGACATAAAATTTTACTGTGTAGGTTACTCTGTAAAGCATTATTATCAGAACGGATATGCAATAACAAATCTTGAGGGGCATAAGTGTAATAAGATTTCATGTGAGATTATTGCAACATTTCTTCCTGATGAGGTAGTTGACGGACTTTATACTGCAGTTGAGAGAGCAGGTTTATATGTGGCTAATCTTACATTGGAGCCAATAGCAGCGATAAATGTAGCAATACCTGAGAGATTCAGACTTCTTAATATCGCACTTATCGATGTAGGAGCGGGTACATCAGATATTTCCATTACAAAAGATGGAAGTATTATCGCATATGGTATGATTCCAAGTGCCGGCGATGAGATAACGGAGTGCCTTGCAAAACATTATCTGACGGATTTTAATGAAGCAGATGCCCTTAAATGCAAGAGTACCGAACAGGATGAGGTTGAATTTAACGATATAATGGGACTGCCATATAAGATTTCATCTGATGAGATAGCGGATGTGGTGAAAGATACCGTGCAGTCAATTACAAAGAGCGTTGCTGATAAGATTATAGA
>JBNMLR010000546.1:0-1989 GCA_050874945.1 Butyribacter sp.
TGCCAAGAACTGTAATGTGATGAGATGCACCGTACATTGCAGGACGCATAAGGTTTACTGCACACGCATCAACTCCGATGTACTCTTTGTATATATGTTTTTCGTGGATTGCTTTTGTCACAAGACCGCCGTATGGTGCGAGCATGAAACGTCCAAGTTCCGTAAATATCGCTACATCTCCCATGCCTGCCGGTACCATTATCTCGTCAAATTTCTTGTGTACTCCCTCACCGATAACTGCTATGTCATTTGGCTCTTTATCCTCTGTGTAAGGGATTCCGACACCGCCTGAGAGGTTGATGAACTTAATCTCAACTCCTGTCTTTTCCTTAAGTTCTACGGCGAGTTCAAATAAGATTCCCGCAAGTGTAGGATAGTAGTCATTGCTTACTGTGTTGCTTGCAAGGAATGAATGGATTCCAAAATATTTTGCTCCCATTGATTTAAGTCTCTTGAAAGCTTCTATCATCTGCTCTTTTGTCATACCATATTTTGCATCTCCCGGATTGTCCATGATGTCTGTTCCCATCTTGAACACTCCGCCCGGATTGTAACGACAGCAGATAGTCTCAGGGATTCCTGCTGTTTCATCAAGGAAATCTATATGTGTAATATCATCAAGATTTATATATGCGCCGAGTTCTTTTGCTTTTTTGTACTCAACGGCTGGTGTTACATTGGAAGAAAACATGATGTCATCATTTTTAAAGCCACATGCCTCTGACATCATAAGCTCCGTGAGCGATGAACAATCCACACCACATCCCTCTTCCTGGAGAAGTTTTAAGATAAACGGGTTTGGAGTTGCCTTTACTGCAAAATACTCACGATAACCTTTGTTCCATGAAAATGCCTTTTTAAGTCTGCGTGCATTTTCTCTGATGCCCTTTTCATCGTAGATGTGAAAAGGTGTAGGGTATGTTTTTGCTATTTCTTCAATCTGTTCTTTTGTTACAAATGGTGTCTTTTTCATGTTGTGTCGTCCTTTCTTAAAGCAGATTTTTGAGCCATACGATTTCGCCCTGTATCTGCTTTTGTATATTTCAAGGTCATTTTTGTTATGCCTGATACATTTACATCTGCCTGTTCGATTTATAGATTTGTTAGTATAATGTATCTTTTCTTATGGTATCAAAAATCAATTTAGGTTTCAATACCCTAACCGGAGAAAAATTTTACATTGTTTTAAAAAAAATCACTCACGATGATTTTATCACTAGGAGAATATAAGCAAAAGCCTTTAACTTTCACAACCTCCTGTCCCTTTATATACATATCTGACTTTTGATGAAAAAATGTTTCTATATATCTGCTTTGAGTATTATTATCAATAGCAATTCCTAAATGATTATATTCTTTATCCGACTTTTGTTCAAATAACAAATAATCACTTTTTATTTTTGAATGAATAATACTCGGTTTAAAATTTATTATCGCATCTGTATAACTTAATGATGTCAGATTTTCATAGGAAAAATTTTTATACCTTTCTTCTATGCTGCCGTAAAATACACTTTTCTTTACCATTGCATCAGTGAATTTTCCTTTCTTTATACGGCTGATAACATATTTAACCCTAACCTTTTTGTTACTTCTGTCATTAAGCATCTGTATTAACTGAATATCCCTTAATTTATGCAGTCCTAATAAATGAATAAAATTTTCCTCTCTATACTTAAAGTCAATCGTCATTCCATTCTCTAACAGATACTCCACCCTACAATTTTTTAAACGAAGATATTCATTATATTTCTTTAATAGTTCATCCATTAAAATCACCTGCTTATACAAAAAAATGCTCCCAATAAAAATCAGGAGCATTTATATTTCTTTGGTATGGTTCATTGATTTTCAGCTTTTCAGCCTATTCGGGAGAGCGAACCAACTCTCATTTGGGAACTCCAATCGTGAGCCGAACGACCACGACCTTCTTTGTTCAATTATATTATAACAAAACTTTAACCCAAAATCAATAGCTCATTTATTACA
>JBNMLR010000547.1:0-1986 GCA_050874945.1 Butyribacter sp.
CGATGATATAAAGCAGATAAAAAAGATAAGATATGTAGAAAATGTTGATTCATGTGATTATGCAGACGATATAAATTATTACATAATCGAGGACAGAGACTATGAGATGCAATATGGTATGCAGATAACACAGCGTGATATTAAAGGTTCAGCTACACCTTCATTTTTAAAAGATGATAAATTTATGTTATCTGCGGACTGCATCACTAAGGATGATCTCAAAAAAGGAGAGCTTCCTAAAAAAATGGATGAGGTAGTCATGTATTCTGATGACGAAAATCTGATAGGCAAGGAAATGGTATGTTATTTTTCGTGTTATAATATCTGGGACGGAGACGATTATATCAAACGCACGGTTAAGGTTACCGGTCTTTTAAAGAAAAAGACGAGCCAGGTATATTTTACGAAAGAACTGTGCAATATGATGACTATGAACCTTGATTCAAGTGAGTTCAGACTGCTTTACGAATATGATGTTTCAATGGGAGATTATAAGACAAAAAGAAAATTTGTACCGGTTATAAACGAGTCGCTGACCGGTAATCAGGTTATGGTGTCACAGGATTTAATATCAGCTAATGAGTCGCCGGGAGCGGGCAAATTTACATTGAGGATTCAGAAACTTGATGAGGACGGCAAGGCAGATGGTGACTGTATTGATACTGAAGTGGAGCTGCTCAGTAAAGGAAATGGGAACACCAGAAATTTCTTGGAAGTAAGCAGGGAGTTTTTCAATAAATATTACAGTCCTAAATATCTGCAGGCATCTGTGTATATCGCAAATTATGCAAAGACAGATTATGTTTTAAATAAACTTGAAAAAAGCGGATATTATGCAGTGAGCACTTACAGGGCAGGAGCAACATCTAAGAGTGACACGAAAGAACAGCAGCGTTTAGTTATAATAGGAATCTGCACGGCAGGTCTTGTAGTTATGTTCATAGCAGGATTTTTAATACTGCGTGCGATGATGTCCCTCAATGTAAAAGAGTATATCGTGTTTAGATTTATAGGCATGAAAAAAGGAGTGTTAAGGCGTATCAATTATATAGAGCTTGCGATATACAGTGTTATCGCAATGGTTGTCGCACTTGTGCTTGCGTTTATATTGAGAATGGCAGGAGTAGGCTTTATTACTGATATTACATGGTATTACAGATTTGGAACTTATATATGTTTTGTTCTATACAATATATTCTTATGTGCTGTCACGGCTATGGGATTTAATCACTATGTTAAAAGGAGGTTTCATCAATGATTCGTATAAATAATTTGGATAAATATTATAATAAAGGTAAAAAGAGCGAACAGTGTGCTTTAAATGATGTAAACCTCGAGTTCGGAAACACGGGGCTTGTGTGTATTCTTGGAGAGAGTGGTTCGGGAAAGACTACTTTATTAAATGCAATAGGTGGTCTTGATGATTTTTCGGGAGGTTCTATAGAGATAAACGGCACTAAAGTGACAGGTTATTCTCCAAAACTGACTGATGCCATAAGAAATGAGCATTTCGGCTACATATTCCAGAATTATTATATCCTTAAAGACTACACGGTCGGCTACAATGTTAAACTTGCACTGAACAGATATGACCTTACCGAGGAGGAGAAAAACGAGAGAGTTGATTATATCCTCGATATGCTCGGTATCCTTAAATACAAGAAAAAGGTGGTTTCAAAGCTTTCAGGAGGACAGCAGCAGCGTGTATCGATAGCAAGAGCACTTGTAAAAGCTCCGAATATAATACTTGCGGATGAGCCTACGGGAAACCTCGATGAAGAAAATACGTTAAAAACGATGATGATACTTAAAAATATCTCAAAAGAATGTCTTGTCATTGTCGTAACGCACGAAAAAAGAATTGCAAAATTTTTCGCTGACAGGATAATACAGGTATCAGACGGAAAGATAGTAAGTGATAAAGTAAACAATGCGACGGCTTATGAGCGAAGTGATGATTCAAATATTTATCTTAAGGAATATGAA
>JBNMLR010000548.1:0-1978 GCA_050874945.1 Butyribacter sp.
GACCATATGATGGTATAAAAGAAGTGCTTGTGTCACTTAGAAAGGCAGGCTGTCTGACGGCGGTCGTGTCAAACAAAGCGGATTTTGCCGTTCAGGACTTATGTAAGGACTACTTTGAAGGACTTTTTGATTTTGCCGTAGGTGAGAGGGAGGGCATCAAGAAAAAGCCTGCACCTGACAGTGTGTACGAGGTTTTGTCAAAATTAAAAACAGAAAAAGAGGATGCTGTTTATATAGGTGATTCAGATGTTGATTTTGCCACATCCGTAAATGCGGGAATGGATGTTATAATGGTCGGCTGGGGATTTAGAGACGAGGAATTTCTCCGTGAAAAGGGAGCAGAAAGGATTATAAAGCAGCCGTCAGAAATCCTTGATATTATTCTTGAAGAAGATTAGTTTAATTGTTGCAGTATAGCGGATATTTTTAATCATTCGGATTGACATTTAAGAAAAGAGGGACAGTATGTCAGAAAAAACAAAGGGTATTTTATGCATTATATTTTCAGCGTTATCATTTGCGTTTATGAGTCTGTTCATAAAGTTGTCGGGAGACATACCGACATTACAGAAATCATTTTTCAGAAATTTTGTTGCAGCACTTGTGGCATTTGTGATGTTGAAGAAAAATCATACCCCTTTGAAATGCAGTAAAGAAAGTTTTAAATATGTATTTGGCAGAGCGTTTTTTGGAACGGTCGGGATATTTTGTAATTTTTACGGTGTAGACCATCTTAATATAGCGGATGCCTCAATGCTAAACAAATTATCTCCGTTTTTTGCCATAATCTTTTCATTTTTTATATTGAAAGAAAAAGTTGCAAATTATCAGATAGGCTGTCTGCTCACGGCTATAATAGGTGCGATGTTCATATTAAAACCGTCGGGAAGTGCGATGTTATCAATTCCGGCACTTATCGCAATGGTAGGAGGTATGGGTGCAGGCATGGCATATACACTTCTTAGAAAAGCTACGGGCATGGGAGTAAAAGGACCGTTTATAGTCTTTTTCTTCTCAGTATTTTCATGTCTCTGCTCACTTCCATATTGCATATTTAATTACACGCATATGGAGCCTATACAGTGGTTCTACCTCTTTATGACAGGTGTTGCCGCAACTTTCGGACAGTTTTTCATAACGGCTGCATATTCACACGCACCGGCAAAAGAACTTTCGGTATATGATTATTCTAATGTTATATTTGCAGGGATACTTGGATTTATTATACTTGGAGAAGTGCCTGATATTTTCAGTTATATAGGCTGTGTACTGATAATAGCACCGGCAGTGATAATGTTTATCGTAGGAAATAAAAAAGAATTAAAGGAGGCATAAATCTTGAAAGAAAAATATATTGAGCTTAAAGAAAATCTTATAGATATAATAAAAGAAGAACAGGCAAAACTCGGTTACAGGAAAGAAAGCATAAGATTATATTATCCTCTCGGCTCATTAAAACATCTTCTTAATATTGATGCTGATACAGAAAAAATGAGAGAAGTATTACAGGATTTTAGCGACGATGTTAAAGGCTTTTTCGGTCAGATAGAAGTTACGAACAACGGTGAGAGATTTTGCTTTAAGATACCTGATACCGGAGTTGAGTATGTCCATGAAAATATGGATGAAAACGAGTTTATATGCGGTCTGGTAAATCTTGTATCAGAACACGGCTGCACGATAGAAAAGATAAGAGAATATTTTTTGAGCTACAACGATGATATTCATTATGAAAAGACTGAGCATGGTGAATTTGATTATCTTTTATATTTCAATAACGGTGTGCCTGATAAATATTATTATTGTTTTACGGTTGAAGAATGTCATGTAATATATCATCGTTTTCTGAAACATGATTATGAAGATTTTGATTTCTAGATAAAATTTAGGTAATTGCGAAACTAATTGTATGTTGTGTTAATTGCACAGATATAACAAATAATATCGTCGGCACGCTCTCGCTATGTTGTCGTTCGTA
>JBNMLR010000549.1:0-1976 GCA_050874945.1 Butyribacter sp.
CTCACTTTTAGCAATTCTGCGTACATCCCAAATCTCACTTATTCATCATTTAGCTGGTTAAGAATTTTTATAGTATCATATCTTTCATGACAATTTGTGCATACCCAGTCACAATTATTTTTCTTTACCTTTTTATGAAGATATTCCATTTTACCGTTACACAACGGGCATAACTGAGGTGTTTCATTCCATAAATTCTTTAAAAACTTTACGGCATCATCCCGACAGCTCATGTTATATTTTTTCAAAACATCTTTCTCCATGTTCTTAATTCTCCTTTAACCAAAAATATTGTTCTTTTTTACCTCATGCAGCTAAATTTCTCAAACAATTTAAAAGTTCTATCAATTTACTTTAAATATACAACTAAACGATTGCGAAACTATCAAAAACTGCAATTAACACAACCTATAATTAGTTTTCGCAATAATCTATAAATATTCCACAAATCTTGCCGCAGCAGGTGTCAGCCGCTTCTTATCTTTCATAGCAAGACATATCTTCCTATAGTATGGTTTTTCAAGCGGACGAACTTCCATTTTATAATGAACTCCCTGCAATATCATTTCAGGAAGAATAGCAACACCAAGCCCCTTTTCCACCATTGCCATTATTGCAAAATCTTCCCATGTAGTAAACCGTATCTTTGGATGCACATTACTTTTTTCCAGTATTTCGGAAACCTCTGTTTTTCCGCCATGCTCTAACAGTAAAAATGGTTCATTTTCAAGCTCCCTTACATCTATCTTATCCTTTTGTGCAAGCGGATGACCGACAGGCAAGACCACCTTGTATTCATCTTCTTTTAAGAAAATATTATCTAACTTCATTTCCGGTGTCATTCTTAAAAATCCACAGTCTATCCGCCCCTCCTCAATCCATTTTTCAATTTCATCATAATCTCCGAGGAGCATTTCATAATCTATCCCAGGATAATCATTCTGAAATCTTGAAAATATATTTGGCAGCCAGTTTATGGCAACACTTGCAAAGACCCCAATTCTGATAGTTCCCGTCTTGACTCCGTTAAGCTCATTCACATAACCATCAAGCTTTTCAAAATCATTTATGATATTTCTTATATAAGGAAGCACCTGTTCTCCTGAAGTTGTCAGACAAATCCCATTTCTGCCACGCTCTAAAAGAACCAGCCCCCACTCATTTTCAAGGTCAGCAATCATTTTACTTATAGACGACTGTGCATAATTCAATTCCCGTGCAGCCTTAGTAAAACTCCCCATCTCAACTGTTTTCACAAATGCAAGATACTTTAAAAGATTATTATCCATATATTTCTCCCCTCTTATTATATGACAGATTATTACAAAATCGTAAAACTATCATAATCTGTTACAATTTCACAATTACCACAACATATAATTGGTTTTGCAATAACCTATATGATAGCATTTATATTCCTTTTTTCGATATTACTTATCAATATTATTCGCTTTTTATATCTTAAATGCTTATTTATAATAATGCAAGGGAGTCAAAGATATTACTTTTAACCCGCAACATTATAAAATCTAGTATATAAGAGGTAAAAAATATGTCCGATAACAAAATAGATATGCTGACCGGTTCACTCGCAAAAAAAATATTACTTTTCACTCTGCCTATAGCACTAAGCAGCATACTTCAACAGTTATTTAATGCCGCTGATACTTCCATCGTAGGTTACTTTGGCAGTTCAAATGCTCTTGCCGCCGTTGGAACTAATGGTGAAATAATCGCACTTATCGTCACTTTGTCATCCGGTTTTTCACTTGGTACAAATATCCTAATTGCCAACTACATTGGTGAAAAAAAATTTGATAAACTATCCGAAATCGTACACACATCAATTATCCTTGCCATGCTTACTGGAATTGCCGGTCTGATATTAGGACAATTTATGGCAAAACCTTTACTTCATTTTATAAAAACACCTGCTGAAATTATGTATTCAGCTGAATTATATCTAAGGATTTATC
>JBNMLR010000550.1:0-1940 GCA_050874945.1 Butyribacter sp.
AAATCAATGTCTTTTTCTGAACTAATTTCTGTCTCTGACAGTTTATTTATAAGATGCTCATTTGCTTTTATCTCATCTTTATTTAAAAATCCTGCCTTTTTATCTCTCTCAAATAAAGACTTTTTTTCATCATACAAGGTATTAAAAACTGCTCCCGTGCCTGCACTGTTTTCTTTAAGTTTTGCTTTATAGCCTTTAAGAAAATCATACCACATATCAGTGACAAGTTTATTTAACCATACTTTGTGGAATGACACTTCAAGTCCGCTTATTAAAAGATTTACGACGCTTACCCTCTCATCAAAAGACGCATCAAATATATTTTGGTATGACTGTTTCAACGGATTGCCGTCAAGTATCTCCTGAATACCATAATCATTTTTATATTTCTCATAAAGTGCAAAATAAGCCGCAACATCTTTTGCCGTGTCATCATGCTGTATAAATTCGGCTATTACATCCTCATCAACTTTTATCCCTATATCCTGATATGCATCATACAGATTGCTTGAATCCTCCCAGCCTCTCGCCGTCACAAACTGCATTCCGTCTATATCAGCCTCTACCTTGTAGAAATTGTTCGGTCTTAGTTCAAGATAATTTATTATCGCCCTGTTTATATGATGATTTATCGCATATTCTTTCCATATATTAAAGTCAGCTTCAACATCTATCTTTCTCACACGGTCGAGTGTTACCATGTCAAACTCCCTTACTGATTTGTTGTATTCTGACGGATTTCCTGCTGCCACGATTATCCATCCCTTAGGCACTTCCTGATTTCCAAATGTCTTACATTGCAAAAACTGAAGCATTGTAGGTGCGAGCGTTTCCGATACGCAGTTTATCTCATCAATAAACAAAATCCCCTCAGAAATCCCACTCTCCTTAATCTTCCTGTAGACACTCGCAATAATCTCACTCATCGTATATTCGGTAACAGAATACTTTTTGCCGCCAAACTCCTCCTCAACAATAAACGGAAGTCCAACCGCACTCTGCCTTGTGTGATGCGTGATGGTATATGAAACAAGACCTATCCTGCACTCTTTAGCAATCTGCTCCATTATCTGAGTCTTACCGACACCCGGAGGTCCGATAAGCAAAATAGGACGCTGTCTGATAGCAGGTATAATATATTCCCCGTCCGCATCTTTTTTCAAATAAGCCCTAACCGTATTTTTAATCTCATCTTTCGCTTTTTTTATATTCATTGTTTTTCCTCATTTCCATTTGTATAATTAACTTCCCATGCACAAGCACACAACACTGTGCCCGCTTCTTACCGTCATTGTTCAAAACACTTGCTTTTTTACTGTCACCTCATTAACTTCGTATGTTAATTAAATTGACAGCTTACCGTCATCGCTCAAAACACCCGCCTTTTCAATGTCACCCCTTAATTCCACTCAAACTCATTCCAACGAAACTTTCATTGCCCACGCCGGCACCGCCGTCTCACTCATCCTGTCAATAAAGACAAATGCCGTCTTATAAGGCATCCTGTTTTTAGGATATTTTCCTTTTCCATCCGTAAAATATAAAAGTCCCTGTAATTTCTTTATCTCACCTGTCTCAAGCAGATTGTTTACATATTCAAATGCGGGTCTGAAATCGGTATTTCCGCCGCCTGCCAGTTCAAAATTATTTATCAGCACATCTATATCCGTGTCACCCGTAACTGTTATATCCGAATGAACCAGTTCGTCACACTGTATTATATGTATCTTTCGCTTTCTGAAAAAGCTGTCTGTCTCTGACAATATCGTAAATGTCTCCCTCAAAAATTTTTTGACAAGTTCACCGCTCGTGGAATAACTTGTGTCAACGACTATAATAAGCTCCTCTATCCTAAGATTTTCCTTTGTCTCTATCGGCTCTATAAGCGGCATATTTTTATATAATCTAAGACCATAAGTATAATAATTTAAGTCATATTC
>JBNMLR010000551.1:0-1932 GCA_050874945.1 Butyribacter sp.
AATAAATGGTCTGCAAAAAGATAATAAGACACCGACACTTCTTATGCACAGTTGTTGTGCACCCTGCAGCAGTTATTGTCTTAGTTACCTTGCAGAATATTTTAAGATAACCATTTTTTATTATAATCCTAATATCTCACCTTTAGAAGAATATGAAAAGAGAGTAAATGAACAGAAAAGACTGATAAGTGAACTTCCGGTAAAAAATAAAATATGTTTTGAGGAAGGAAAATATGATCCACAGACTTTTTTTGACATGGCAAAAGGACTTGAAGATGTGCCTGAGGGTGGTATCAGATGCTTTAAGTGTTATGAATTAAGGCAGAGAGAAGCCGCCATATATGCAAAAGTACACGGTTTTGACTATTTTACGACTACATTGTCTATCAGTCCGCATAAAAATGCCGAAAAATTAAATGAGATAGGTCTTAAACTTGAAAAAGAGTATGGTATAAGCTATCTAGTATCGGATCTTAAGAAAAAAGGCGGATATTTAAAATCAATAGAATATTCAAAGAAATATAATCTTTACCGCCAGAATTACTGCGGCTGTGTTTACAGCAGGGCAGAGGCAGAAAAACGCATGAAACATGAGGAATGATTGTTGCATAAAGTTTATCACATCGCATTATAAACGGCAGACGGTTATGGAGGAAGAGATGACTGAGATATGGGACATATATGACAGATATGGCAATAAGACAGAACGCACGATGAAAAGAGGAATCCCAAAAGAGGGAGATTATATGTTATGTGTACATATGTATCTTTTGACTTCTGACAACAGATTTCTTATTCAGAAGCGTTCAGAAAATAAAGAGTCGCATCCCGGTGAATGGGATATAACCGGAGGAGCTGCGATTTCAGGCGAGAACAGCATTGATGCCATATTAAGGGAGACAGAGGAAGAAGTCGGTATAAAATTAGATAAAAAAGATTTATATTATGCAGGGCGTTTTGTAAAAGAGCACAGGATAATAGAAATATTTTTTGCAAAAAAAGACTTTGAACTGTCAGACTGTCATGTCCAGAAAGAGGAAGTCGACAGAGTGGAACTTGTTTCATATGATGAACTTATAAATGATATACTTATAAAGCGTGGAAGAAGCATTGAATATATCGAACTGATAAAGAAAGCGGCAGGGGAGTTTCTGGATGAAGAATTTTGAGAGCCACAAGCTGCTAGGACATAGGAAATGGTTTATCTGATTTAAGAAACTAAAGATTTTTTTGTGTTCAGAGGTGAAGAAGTTAAAATGTAACTGCTAAATACGCAGTTTAATTTACAAAAAATAAACAGGAGGGGTGCATATGGCGAAAGTTGTAAGTATAGGAAATCAGAGCTTTGAGTCAATACAAGAAGAAGATTGTTTCTATATAGATAAAACATCTTTTATAAAAGAATGGTGGGAAAATAAGGATAATGTAACACTTATAACACGCCCACGCCGATTTGGAAAAACATTAAATATGAATATGCTTGAATGTTTTTTCTCAAACAAATATAAGGACAGAGGGGATTTGTTCGAGGGTCTTGAAATATGGAAAGATGAAAAATATCGTGAATTACAGGGAACATATCCGGTGATATTTCTTAGTTTTGCCTCAATTAAGGGAAATACATTTGAACTTACAAAAAATCAAATATATGATAGGATAGTGGATTTGTATGAAGATAATCGTTTTTTACTTGAGTCGGATTGTATAAGTGATACAGAAAAAGCAAAATACAAATCGTTTTTGGAAAATCCGTTAGATAAAGATATATCATTTGCATTAAATAACCTTTCAAAGTATCTGAGTGTTTATTATAGAAAAAAAGTAATTATTCTTCTTGATGAATATGATACGCCTATGCAGGAAGCATATGTAAACGGATATTGGGAAGAACTTGTTGCATTTACAAGGAGTATGTTTAATGCAGTGTTTAAA
>JBNMLR010000552.1:0-1931 GCA_050874945.1 Butyribacter sp.
TCACTCACTCTCTTTATCTCAACCACATCATCTGAAACAAGACGGTGTCCTCTGTGGATAAGTTCAAGTGCGACCTCTGATTTACCGATTCCGCTCTCACCCATGATAAGTACACCCTCGCCGTATATGTCTACAAGTACGCCGTGAACTGAGCATCTCGGTGCAAGTTCAGCTCCGAGCCATCTTATAAGCTCAGCCATAAACGGTGATGTTGCCTTGCGGCTTCTAAGCAAAGGTACATGATATTTATTTGCAAGAGCGACTATCTCATCCTCTATCCATATCTCCCTGCAATATACGATACATGGCGGCTGTCCTTTATCCTCACTTCCTGCCATTATCCTCTCCATCATTGCCACACTGTGCTCCATGCCTTTCTGCTGCATATATGTGTGCTCTACATGACCGATTATCTGGATACGGCTTGAATCAAAATAATCAAAATAACCAGCAAGCTGCAATGCCGGTCTGTTTACCTCATTCTGTGTTATCATAATGTCGTCTATATCGACATCCGGTGTGCAATTCTCCAATTTCAGTGTCTCTATCATCTCCTTAAGAGACACACTGTATTCTCCCTGCATCATTCTTTCGCTCCTCCCTGATGAAAAAATTTGTAGACACTTGCCGCTGCTTTTTCATTCATACTCTCTGCCTGTGCAAGTTCATCCGGTGCTGCATTTTTTATTGCTTCTATTGATGTAAAATGTTTCATAAGAGCCTTACGCCTCTTCTCTCCGATACCCGGAATATCGTCCAGTATCGACTTTACCTGTTCCTTGCTCCTGAGTGAACGGTGATATTCTATCGCAAAACGGTGTACCTCGTCCTGTATTCTTGTCATCAGACGAAATCCCTCGCTGTTTGTGTCTATAGGTATCTCATGCTCATCAAAAAACAGACCTCTCGTCCTGTGATTGTCATCCTTTACCATTCCGCATACCGGAATGTCTATATCAAGTTCTGAGAGAACCTGCATTGCTATGTGAACCTGTCCGACACCGCCGTCCATCATTATAAGGTCAGGAAACTTTGTAAAACTTCCAAACTCAGTTGAAAGATTTTTCTCATTTAGCTGCTCTATCTCCATTAGACCGTGGCTGAACCTGCGTTTTAATACCTCATACATACTGGCATAATCGTTTGGTCCCTCTACGGTTTTTATCCTGAATTTTCTGTATTCACTTTTTTTAGGTTTGCCATCGTCAAATACGACCATCGAGCCAACCGACAAAAAACCGCTTATATTTGATATATCATAAGACTCCACGCGCGACACATCTTTAAGACCGAGCCATTCTGAAATCTGTTTCATGGCTCCTGTTGTCCTTTCCTCCTCACGCTTTATCTTTTCCATATCCTTTGTGAGTACCATAGCGGCATTTTTATGTGCAAGCTCGACAAGTCTTTCTTTCTGTCCTTTTTTAGGAACAATAATACTGACTTTACCGCCCCTTTTTTCACTGAGCCACTTTTCTATCAGTTCAGACTCCGTCACTTCATATTCTACCATGACTTCACGAGGAATAAAAGGTGTTCCGGCATAAAATTGTTTAATAAATGCCTGAAGCATATCATTTTCTTTCTCGCCGTAACTTCCTTTTAGATGAAAATGATCCCTGCCGATAAGTTTTCCCTCTCTTATAAAGAAAACCTGTACTACGGCTTCCTCATTTGTCCTCGCAAGTGCGACTACATCCCTGTCCATTCCGCCAAAATCGTTTATCTTCTGTTTCACGGACATTTTCTTGACGCTCTCTATCAGATCCCTGTAGCCAGCCGCCTGCTCATATTCCATCTTTTCAGATGCCGCATACATCTTTTCCTCAAGATACTCGATAACCTGCTTGTAATCGCCCTCTATCAGCTTTAAAGCCTTATTAAAATTCTTATTATACTCCTCTTTGCTGATATAACCCTGACACGGTGCA
>JBNMLR010000553.1:0-1925 GCA_050874945.1 Butyribacter sp.
ACATTGCTGTCTCCGCTGGTGCTTTATTTATTAAAAGTGCCGGACAAGTTTTTAAAGTATTATATGTCGGTTGCTTTGTCAATTTTGATAGGAATGTTTGGATGCTTTAATGATATTGGTATTTACATAACATTTGTTCTTGTTCCTATTGCGAGCTGTCTGTATTTTGACTGGAACTATACGCTTTTCTGCTCGTTTTTTTCATATATTGTGATGGCGGCTGCGGTATATTTTAATTCGGCTGGAAGACTTGAAATAAAATATCTTGGCTGGTCGCATTTAGAAACTTTTAGTGCTTATCTTATAGGATTTACATTAGAATATTTAATTGTTGTGATTTTTCTTGCATTGATAATGAAAAGAGCCAGAAAAATGCTTGATGAACAGCACCAGGCTTATCTTAAGGAAAAAGCACAGGATGCCCGTTACCAGTTGTTAGTCGATGAGACGAGCGATGTTGTTTTTGAATATTATCCGGGAGAGGACAGATATGTTGCAAACCGTTCAATATATCAGGATGACAGTGAGAAAAATGAACAGGTGGAGTATAGGAATTTTTCAGATAATATGGGAGCTTATCCGGAAATAAAGGATTTATATGAACGGCTTATAAAGGAATTTAATGAGAACGGACTTGAGGGGACAGAAACTGAAATAGATATGTCTTATGATAAAGACGGAAAATGGGTTATATTATGGTATCGTGTTGAATGTTTTGTTGTGAAAGATAATGATGTTCCGGTTAGCGTTATAGGAAAACTGCACGATATTACCAGAATAAAGCAGGCACAGATGAGCATGAGGCGTCAGCGTATTGAAAATATGTACCATGACCATGACAATAAACGCAAAAATTCACTTTTTGAACAGGTTATGAATGAAAGTGAATATTTTTCGGAAGAAGAGTACGATAAGCTTGCTGATGGACACAGAGTTCTGGCCGAGATCATGGAGGATGTGAAGTATTCAAAAAATCTCGTAGATGGAATAAATCGAATGTTAGAAAGAATCGGGAAGTATCTGGGGGTTGACCGTATATGTGCAGTGGAAACTGATATGTCGAGCGGAACCTGCTATGTGGAATACCAGTGGAACAGCAGGGAAGAAAACTGTCTGAAAGATTATTTTTCTTCAATGAGCATTGAGCAGATACAGAATACGACAAAAACATATGATGATAACGGTTATATAGAAGTAAATCCTGATAAAGGTATTTACACTTCAATGAGTAATGATAAAGAATTTTTAAACAATGTCATATTTAGTGTTATTCTCGGCAATCAGATATGGATTCCTATGCTTGATAATGGAAAATATATCGGTGCGATAAGTTTTGACAGATATGATACGACTCCTTATACGGCAGTTGAAAAGTTTCTTATGTCAGAGGCAGTTAATTATTTGACGGCACATATTCTTAAGATAAATGCAGACAACGCAAATAGGGCAAAAAGTGATTTTCTGTCAACAATGTCACATGAGATAAGAACACCTATGAATGCGATAGTCGGCATGACGGAGGTTGCACTTCGTGAGGATATGTCTGAAAGTGTTAAGAAGAGTCTTAGCATGGTGAAATCATCAGCTTTTGGTCTGCTAACGCTTATCAATGATATTCTTGACTATTCAAAGATTGAGTCCGGAAAGTTTGACATTGTTCCGGAAAGTTTTTATGTATTGTCAATTTTAAATGATGTTAAAGAAATCACTATGGCAAGGAACAACGGAAAACTTGATATTGAGTTTGAAGTTCCTGAAAATATACCTGCAAAGATGTATGGTGATTATGTCAGAATAAAACAGGTTATGATAAATTACTGCACGAATGCCATTAAATATTCTGACAAGGGAAAAGTCAGGGTGCGTGTTGCCGTTCAGAAGCGTGATGAGAAAAATGCAATGTTACATTTTTCTGTTAAGGATAA
>JBNMLR010000554.1:0-1923 GCA_050874945.1 Butyribacter sp.
ACATATGTGTATTTAGCAAATGTCACTTTCTGAAATGAAACAGGAAATCTTTTCGTTAAAAAAGGGCATACGCATCCACCATCATAAAGTATAGCACATTTTTTGGAAGTTTCCAAATCATTTAACGGATTATGTATAAAAAAATCCTTTTTAAATGCAGTTATCTTATAAACAACTTTTTTTCTGCCGGTATATTCTTTTATTTTCTGTACTTTTTTTAAATAATCCGTATATAATTCTTCATTTTTAAGCACAACTATCCCATCGGCTCTCACTCTTAACTTTCTTATTACTTCGTCATTGTCTCCGACAACCGGCACGATTCCCGATATGAGCACTTTCCCCTTTTTTACTTTTTTGCCTTTTCTTACTTTAGCCGTTCCGGCACTTGTGACTATTGAAATAACTTTTCCGTCATCCGATGCGACCATATCCGCCGGTTTCTGCCTTTTCATAATCTTATCTTTTGTCATTTCCCTCACATTTACGATAAGCCTGCTCCCTTTTTTGTTGACCGATACCCAGCCTATGCCATCATAATGCTTTCTTATCTGCTTCTCTATTTTTTCATGGTCGATATTTCCACCATACATCCCACAATAAATCTCCTCTGTATCAAGGTAGTCTAATATATTTTCCCTTGTATAATAGCTTTGTCCATTTATCTCGATTCCCCATATTCTTGACGAAAACAATATCAGCATAACAAAAAAGGCTGTAATTCCCATAACCATATTTATATTTTTCTTTGCCGCCGTCAAAAGAAACGGAAAGCCTATTCTCCTGTAAACTCTTGGAAATGCATGGCATTTCTTTGCTATATGATGTAATCTCCAGAAGTCCGAAAGCCTTATGCAAAACCATATTATTCCTTTTTCACGATCCGCTCTTATGTCCCATATCTCAATTCCGTTATTTCTGCACAGGTTTATAAATCTTCTGGACTCCCCGTATTCCATGTAAACATTTAAAAACCCAAATATCCATCCGGTTATTTTATGTACCATACAACTCCTCATTTCTGCATTTTTTGTTTTCCATAAGCCTTTCAGTGGTATTCTATCGAGCTTATATTTCCAAGAATACACATCTCATCTTCCCTGAAATAGGCTATGACAAGCCTGTTTCCTTTTACATATATCTTTTTTTGTTTTGTCTGAATTTTTATTATCTCCTCTGTATATTCTATGATACTCCTGTAATTATCTATGCTTAATCTGTTATTGCCGTATGCCAGAAGCATCGGTGCTTTCGCTATAACATCCTGCGGTATGTCAAATCTTTCAGAAAGCCTTTTCGATACAACAGGCTCTCTCGCCTCCGGCTTTGTCTGCATTTTATTTCCATGTTTATGTTTATGCATGATAAGCCCCCTGCATACACTAATATTATATTATATATATGCAGCAGCTTTGTTTTCGGTCACACACAGCACTGATAACATCATTGCCGCAGCAACAATCCTGTCTTTCATTTCCCACATTCATACCCCCGCCACAATCCCTCTGTTTCCATTTTACTTGCTATAATATGCCAAATACTATATAATAATGCAAAGGTCAAAAATAAAATAAACCAGTGAAACAGTACGCCGGACAACACCGGCGAACAAAAACAGAAACGAGGAGCATTATGCGTGAAAAAGAAAAATACAACCGCGAAATACTTGATCTTATTCGCAGTATGCAGAATATAGATTTTATCACACCCGAAGATATTCCAAACATAGACCTCTATATGGATCAGGTGACTACTTTCATGGATGAACATCTCGCATCTTCCAAAAGATTTAACGATGACAAGATACTCACGAAAACTATGATAAACAATTATACAAAAAATAATCTCCTGCCGCCGCCAAATAAAAAGAAATATTCAAAGGAACATATGCTGCTTCTGATATATATATATTATTTCAAAAAT
>JBNMLR010000555.1:0-1922 GCA_050874945.1 Butyribacter sp.
CTATGATACCGCATATAAGAACCGGAGTGAAAAATAACGACTGCGGCTTTATAAGTATTCCTATCGCAAATACAAAATATGACGGTATAAGTTTTTTCTCACTTATGAGATAACACATAAGAAGCATAAACACTGTAAATACAGAATCAGTCTGTCCCCATACCGCACTGTCGAGAATAACCATCGGGCAGAAAAGATACATCGAAGCTATAAGAGCCGCACCTGTCTCTCTTGTCCGTTTGCACGCAATCTTATATATAAGCCATCCTGTCACCATGTCTGCGATTATGGCAGGCATTTTTGTGAGAACGATACTCGCCGTACTGTCCCATGCCCATGAGAAAAATGCCCTTATCGCTCCAACAACATAGAGTATATACATATATCCTGGCGGATAATCATGGAACGAGTCCGACAGATAAAACTTCTTTAATCCGTCAGTAAACACACTCTGCGACCAGAGCAGGAAACAGTTCATGTCAGTCTCATTTCCCTTATACATAGCCGCCGCTATAAGTCTTATAAGCAGTGCAACTGCAAACAGAAATATAAATATCGTAAATCCTGTTTTCGCATCAGCCGTACCATACGACACTGCAGACTCTCTTTTGCCTGAGCCTTTCTTCCCTTTCTTTCCGCCATATGTGGCTTCATTTCCTCTGATAAAGCTGCATATCGGCTTGTAGCATAAAAGCATTGCCAGCAATCCGACTATCGCAACAAAATTAATAGCTGCCATTTTTTCTTCTCCTTACATAAATTTTTTTACATGCTGATGTGTAAATAAATGATCCGAACAATATTCGTAATTGCCGTCACATTTTGAGCAAAATCTGAAATCGAGATTTTCATCGTCAAGTTCTGTTCTTCCGCAAACTGCACAGCGGTGTCTCGGTCCCGAAGAACTTGTCTGAGCCTGCTTTTTGAAGCTTCTCCGTCTGTGTATGTCTTTCGGCGAAACTCTCTTATAATTTCTCGTACCGAAAAAGAATATGAGAAAGTTTGCCATAGCGACTATTATCGCAATACCCATTGAGATATAAGCACCGCCGCCTATAACTTCTCCTGCCCTGAAATATATAACTCCATAATAAAAGCTCTGAACTACCTGATAGAGCATATATGCCGCATCGAGAAGTGCAAGCCACTTTACTTTTATCGGTATAACAAAATAAAGTAAAAATTGCATATCCGGATTTAAAGCCGCAAAAGCAAAGAACATCGACCAGTAGATATACTGAAATCCCGAATAATAAATCGTACTGTGAAGCGGCGAAATATACAATATAAGTGCCGCGATTATATTAAACAGGTAGCCGCTTAAGAAATACATATTAAATCTGAATGTACCCCATGCCTGTTCCAAAGACCGTCCAAACAAAAAGAACAACTGAACCTGTATCACGAAAAACAGGATACTGAGTAACATTCCCATTCCACTTGAAAAGCCATAAGGCTCAATAAGGAATGTAAACAGTCTCCATATCTGCCCTCTAAACACTGCTGACATATCAAGACAGAGATAACCGTAATATATCTGCGGGTTTATCATGCCGATGACTGCTCCCGCACAATACAACACTATAACATATCTGATAAGGTCAGGTATCGCATATCTTCCAAACTTTCTTTCAAGTTTATTAAGAAAATTGTTCATAAAATCAAAATATCCTTTCAAAATGTATATTTAAGATGTCCACCGCAAAAATACATTTTCATCTTTGCAATATATTAGTAAACATCATGCTTTGATTATAGTTATCGTTTATGCCTTTGTCAAACTATTCTTTCCATTAATAAAGCAGAGGAAATAATATATAATGCCGTTCACACCTTTGTTGCAAACAGCAAAATCCCCTGCTTTATAAATATATTTGTTATTTCTGATTTTTATTCATTATTTTTCTTTTACAAAATACACA
>JBNMLR010000556.1:0-1920 GCA_050874945.1 Butyribacter sp.
AAATATGTTATTGACAACAGGGAGAATGGCATGTCTGTTTCTGAAAATGCCGACTGGGTAGTTAAGAACAGAAATAATATCTGTCATTGGTTTACTGTTGATGATTTATTTTTCCTGAAGCGGGGCGGCAGGGTATCTGCAACGACTGCTGTTGTCGGTACGGCACTAAACATAAAGCCAATCTTACATGTTGATGATAATGGACATCTGATTCCTATGGAAAATGCCAGAGGCAGAAAAAAATCTCTTGACGCACTTGTAAAGCATATGAAAAGCAGTATTATAGAGCCTGACGGTCAGTCGGTATATATAAGTCACGGAGATTGCATTAAAGATGCAGAGTATGTTGCAACGAAAGTCAGAGAAAATTTCAATATCGGGGAAGTTGTGATCAGGATGTTAGATCCGGTTATAGCATCACATTCAGGACCCGGCACGGTGGCATTATTCTTTTATGGAGAGCACAAGTAAATTATTATACGGAGGAAACAGACAATGAATATTTTAGTAGTAAATTGCGGAAGTTCATCACTTAAATTTCAGCTTATCGATTCAGAGACAGAGCAGGTAAGTGCATCAGGAAATTGTGAGAGAATCGGTCTTGACGGAAAGATTACATATAAGGCTCATGGAGATAAGTTTGTTACTGAAACAGATCTCCCGGAGCACGGTATTGCGATTAAGAAGGTGCTTGAGCTTCTTGTAGATAAAGAGAGAGGTGTTATAAATTCACTTGATGAGATTCATGCAGTGGGACACCGTATGGTACATGGTGGCGAGAAATTTTCATCATCAGTTGTCATAACTGAAGATGTTATCAAGGATATTGAGAGCTGTAATGATCTTGCACCACTTCATAATCCTGCAAATATATTAGGTGTGCGTGCATGTCAGGAAGCCATGCCAGGTGTAAAGCATGTTGCAGTATTTGATACTGCATTCCATCAGACAATGCCTGCAAAAGCATATTTATATGGTCTTCCAAAAGAGTAGTATGAGAAATACGGAGTTCGCCGTTATGGTTTCCACGGAACAAGCCACAGTTTTGTATCAAAGAGACTTGCAGAACTTGCAGGACTTGATTATAACAACTCAAAGATGATCGTATGCCATATCGGAAGCGGAGCAAGTATCTCAGCTATCAAAGACGGCAAATCAATCGATACAAGCATGGGAATGACACCGCTTGAGGGACTTGTAATGGGAACACGTTCAGGAGATATTGACCCTGCAATCGTTGAGTTTATCTGCCAGAAAGAAAATATCTCAGTAAGTGAGATGACAACTATCTTGAATAAAAAGTCAGGTGTGCTCGGACTTTCAGGTGTATCAAATGACTTTAGAGATCTTGTAGATGCAAGAGAAAGCGGAAACAAAGATGCAGCAAATGCCCTTGAAGTACTTGTTTACCGTATTGTAAAGTATATCGGTGCATATTATATGGCACTCGGCGGAGTAGATGCTATCGCACTTACTGCAGGAGCAGGAGAAAATAACAAAGAAGTCCGTGAGATGATCATGGAGGGAATCAGTGCACTTGGCGTAAAGATTGATGAGAAAGCAAACCAGACACGCGGAGAAGAAATACGTCTTTCAACAGAAGACAGCAAAGTGCCTGTATGGATAGTTCCTACAAACGAAGAACTTGCTATTGCAAGAGAGACAGCAAGACTCGTAAAATAATAAAGCCTATTTTATTCCAAAAAGATAGTCAATAATACAATAAGCGAGATTATGCATTGCAAATTATCTTTTGATGGATTAACTTTTACAAATTATAAAAAATCTTTGAAAACATATTGACAAACCTCCGAAAGTTAGGTATAATCGGAGAAGTGTTGTAAAGGAAAAGGCTAGGAGGTGGAATGTAATGTCTATTGTCCAAAGAATAAATCTTCAAAATCAAGAAGAGATAAAAGA
>JBNMLR010000557.1:0-1912 GCA_050874945.1 Butyribacter sp.
CATACATTGCTATCTGCTTTTGACCCTTGCATCATTTAATATTTTTATATATTTTAATCGTATTTCCCCAACTGCCATATACTTTCTTTCCGTTTTTCTTAGTATATGCCCGCATCTGTATAAAATGTTTTTTCCTTGATTTCTTTAATGTAACCGTAGTTTTCGTTGATTTGTAAGAAACTGCTTTGCTGCTTAAGTCTTTATTATATTTTACGCTCGTCGAATATCTCACCTGATAACCCGATGCATTTTTTACTTTTCCAAAATAAACAGTGACCTTATTTTTATTTATCTTCCACTTATTTATCTTAACTTTTGCAGGCTTTGTCACAGGCTTTGCCGTCGGTGTCACTGTTGGTCTTGCCGTTGGAGCTTTTGTCTCCTCAGGTTCTTCTGTCGGTGTTTCAGTTTCCTCAGGTTCTTCCGTGATTTCAGGCTCCTCTGTAGGTTCCACCGTCGGTGTTTCTGTCGGTGCCGTTGTCGGCATTTCTGTTGGTGCTGCCGTAGGTGTCTCTGTCGGTGCTTCTGTAGGTGCTTCTGTAGGTTTTGCTGTCGCATCCTGACTACCTTTAAGACTAAAGAAATTAACCTTATAGCTTACATCACTTTCAAGACCTGTTATGTCTACATCAAACACATCACCTGCTGCATATTTTATGCTTGTATCAGGTCTGAATATAATACATCCTTTCTGACCGTAATTTACATTATTTACATTGAAATAACCGTCAGCTTCTTCACTTGAAAAGTTCCATACTTTGCCGTCACTTTCCCTTGTAAGTTTTACTTTGACAGAAGTAATATCTACATTTTTTCCCATAGATACAGACCACGGAAAATCCGTGCCAAAATATTCTACAGGCATATTCTGTGCCGGCCATGCAACTCCGTACTCGCTCGCCTGGTTATTTCTCCTGTCAAAAGAATACATAGCACTGTATGTTCCTTTAATTCCCGTAACAGCTCCAAAACCTGTATATTGCATTTGTGGATTTAACACCCATCTCCTGTGTCCTAATCTGTCAATGTTGTAATCGTCTCCATCATTGAGCCAGCCGTTTACCAGACTCCAGTTCATACCGGTATTTTCCCATGAAGCCCATGCAATATTACTCTCTTTTGCTCCTTTTGCACCTAGATCATATAAATCCTGATCCATATCATCAGGTTTTGACGGATAGTGACTGAGTACACCATTTACATAATTTACAAGTGCTGCCGCTTGTGTAAGACTGTTATATGTATCGGTTAAGTGCACATCATATGAAATCCCTGCGATATATCTCACCTGATTAAACATATTGATGGCACTGTTTAATGTCTCATCAGAGAGCTTTCCTGCAGCATAACGACCATTGGCAGAATAACGACCGGTCACAACAGGTTCCTCTGCAAATGTAAGAGCATCATTTATTCCCGCTGGATTTTCTGCACAAAATGCTCTTATCTCATCCTGTGTATGATATGCTACATTTATCCCCTGTGCCTCTGTCTCCTCAGCCCGTACATAACTGTTCCCTAAAGTCACGCACAAAGCCAGTGTCATTAAATAACAAATACTCTTTCTGTTCTTTCTCATCATAAATTCTTTCTCCTTTCCGTACTTTGCAGGATGACATTCACATCACAGACATGAAATCAGCCTTTGCGGTGACCGTTCACACCGTAAGTGAGAACGGCGATGTTTTGTAACCCGGTTTTTCTTAATGTGAACTAATTATAATATATTGCACCTTTTAGGGCAAGTAAAAGTTACTATTCACCCGTCGGCATGATACAGGCTGCAATCTTATAAAATATATTTATCTGCACATAACCTGACAACTGTTATCAGGTTTACAGTAAAAAAGTAATTTTTAATTTGCATTAATCAGTGAATTTTTTCTTTATGATATACGGAATATATGCTATA
>JBNMLR010000558.1:0-1911 GCA_050874945.1 Butyribacter sp.
ATATTATAGTAGATGCCATTTTTGGAATCGGTCTGTCGAGAGAGATAACAGGTGAATATAGAGAAATCATAGAGAAAATAAACAACAGTAATTCTTATATTGTTGCTGTTGATATTTCATCGGGAGTAAATGCCACAGACGGGAAAATACTTGGAACAGCCGTAAAAGCAGATATGACAGTTACATTTGGAAATTTAAAAAGAGGAATGTTACTGTTTCCGGGTGCGGCTTATTCAGGAGCGATAAAAGTCAAAGACATAGGCTTTCCGGATAAAGCAGTGGAGAGCGTGTCACCAAAAGCATATACATTTGAAAAAAATGACCTTTACGGTATGCTGCCACAGAGAAAAATGCGTACAAATAAGGGAAGTTACGGCAAAGTGCTTGTGATAGCGGGATGTGAGACAATGTGTGGTGCCTGTTATTTCAGTGCTGCGGCAGCATATAGAGCAGGATGCGGTCTTGTTAGAGTTCTTACGGCAAAAGAAAATATGCAGATATTAAAGACAAAACTGCCTGAAGCTATAGTGGGGAGTTATGAAAATATAACTGAAACCTATTATAATGATATAAATAATGAATTAGAAAGTTCCATAAATTGGGCGGATGTTATCGTGATAGGTCCGGGACTTGGAAAAAGCATGAAAGCAAAGTATCTTGTAAAACGCATATTAAAAGTGAAAGACAAAACGGTTGTCATAGATGCCGACGGATTAAATATATTGGCAGAATTTATAGAAAACAAAGAGCAAAGTCTCGATAATCTTGGAACAAACTTTATATTGACACCGCATTTAAAAGAGATGAGCAGACTTATCGGAAAGACAACAGATGAGATAAAAAATGATATGCCGTACTATGCAACAGCACAAGCAGAATGTAACATAGTCTTAAAAGATGCAAGAACAGTTGTCGGTGAGGGAAAAAATATCACTGACGGAAAGATATATATAAATACATCAGGCAATAATGCACTTGCAACAGGTGGTTCAGGTGATGTATTAAGCGGCATCATAGCAGGCATTGCTGCACAGGACAGAGAAATGAAACCGACACTTGCCGCTGCACTTGGTGTGTATGTTCACGGACTCACGGCAGAAAAATACACTGAGACAAAAAGCAGATACAGTATGACGGCATCTGATATAATAGAGGTGCTTCAGGAGGTTATGCCTGAGTAGATTGTGAAACAGAAAAATGATTTTATATAATTATGCGAAATTATGGTTGCAGATAAAATTGTGTATTGATAAGATTGTGGTTGATAATAAAAATATCTATGCATATTTAAAAGATATGAATTAGCTGCGGTTAATGATAGAGAAAACAGGAATATATTATTTAGTTATAGTTAGCGATAGATAAAACTGAGAGATATGAAATAGTTTCAGTTAATAATAGACAAATCTAAGAAATGAGGATTAAAATGAGTACGAATAAAATAAAAGAATATTACAGAGTAAAAGCTGATATAGACCTTGATGCGATACATGAAAATGTTGTAAATGCAAAAGCACTTACAAAGCCGGGAACAAAACTTATGGCTATAATAAAAGCAGATGCATACGGTCACGGTGCAGTAATGGTCGCACATACATTGGAGGATGTTGCAGATGCATACGGAGTTGCCATACTTGAGGAGGGGATAGAACTAAGACAGTCGGGTATAAATAAACCTATACTTATACTTGGATATACTCCTGCACCTCTTTATCCTGCGATGATAAAATATGATATAGCAACAGCAGTATTTGAGTACGACATGGCAAAAAAAATGTCAGATACGGCAGAAAAACTGGGGAAAAAAGCCAAAGTTCATATAAAACTTGATACGGGAATGAGCAGGATAGGATTTAAGCAGGACGATGAAAGTCTTGATGTGATAAAAAAGATAGCAGAACTTCCTGGAAT
>JBNMLR010000559.1:0-1909 GCA_050874945.1 Butyribacter sp.
AGAGCAGACCGTTCACCGGGAGAGTTCTATCAGCTTGATTTTGAGATGAGTTTTGCAACACAGGAAGATGTATTTAAGGTTGGTGAGGAAGTCCTCACGGCAGCATTTGAGAAATTTGCACCTGAGGGATATGAGGTTACACAGGCACCATACCCTATTATAAGCTACAAACAGGCAATGCTTGAGTTTGGTTCAGATAAACCTGACCTTAGAAATCCGCTTCGTATTGTCGATGTTACTGATTTCTTCCAAAGATGCACATTTAAGCCGTTCCACGGAAAGACAGTTCGTGCGATAAATGTCCATGCAAAACTTTCAAAGGGACAGCATGAGAAACTTCTCAAATTTGCACAGTCTATCGGAATGGGTGGACTTGGTTATCTTGAAGTTCTTGAAGATAAGTCATATAAGGGACCTATCGACAAATTTATCCCTGATGATATGAAACAGGAGATTGCCGATATAGCAGGACTTACACCGGGAGATACAATCTTCTTTATTGCAGACAGAGAAGCACAGGCAGCTCTCTATGCAGGACAGATTCGTACTGAACTTGGAAACAGACTTGACCTTATCGAGAAGAACAGCTACAGATTTTGCTATATAAATGACTTCCCAATGTATGAGTATGACAATGAGGAGAAGAAATATATCTTCACTCACAATCCATTCTCAATGCCACAGGGCGGACTTGAAGCATTAAACACAAAAGAGCCTTCTGAAATCCTTGCATACCAGTACGACATTGTATGTAACGGTATCGAGCTTTCATCAGGAGCAGTCCGTAACCATGACCTCGATATAATGGTAAAGGCATTTGAAATCGCAGGCTACACAGAGGAAGACTTAAAAGAAAAATTCGGAGCACTCTATAATGCGTTCCAGTTCGGAGCACCACCACACGCAGGAATGGCACCGGGAGTTGACCGTATGATAATGCCTCTTCGCAATGAAGAAAACATCCGTGAGATAATACCATTCCCAATGAACGGAAATGCACAGGATCTCATGTGTGGAGCACCAAACGAAGTAAGCGAGCAGCAGCTTCGTGAAGTGCATATCAAAGTCAGACAGTAAATATGATATTTCATAAGATACGGTTATAAGTTATTGGATTATGCAGTTACTTGCTTCTGAGCAAAACAACTGATTTTTGTTAAATAAAAATATTTATTACACTCTTTATTTATGTTGTGCAGAAGCAAAACGGTAACATGGAGTGTATAAAGTAGAAAGATAGAAAATTGCCATATTGTAAATATAAATTTTATATTTGCAATGTGGCATTTTTTTTGCACTCATAAAAATATCACTGTATTTGTTTTTTTGAATAGAAGTCAAGGTGGTTGCTGTTATACAACAAATATACTTAGTAAGATGAATTACATAAAAACTAAAAAACATATGTAAACAGCAGAGATTGATATAAATTTTTCAGCGAATGGCGTTAGAGACAGAGAGCCGGTCTACACTCCGTTTCGGTCGGTGCATAGCACCATGAGTCGGAAATTTTATATCAATCTCTGCGTCAAAGTAGCCACAGCGAAAATAATTCGGCTTGTCTAATGCTTGCAACTTTTCCGTATATATATTATTATTAAGACTAGGAGTATCAATGGAAAGGAAAACTTATGAGAGAAGTAGAGGAAAAGAGGATAATAGATGCGGCATTTGATGTGTTTGTAAGAGAAAAAATCGAAGTTACAAGCATGGCAAAGATTGCAAAGGCGGCAGGTGTTGGGAGAGCTACCGTATTTCGTCATTATCCGAGTAAACTTGATCTTGTTATCGCAGTCAATTCTGCAAAGTGGAAAGAATATCTTGATGAACTTGACAGAAACAGACCGATTTCATCAGTAGGCGAAATTCCGGCTATTGACAGATTTATTTTTACGATGGATTGCTATAT
>JBNMLR010000560.1:0-1897 GCA_050874945.1 Butyribacter sp.
TTAACTATATTTGTCAAGGAAAAATAAGCATTTTAGGGGTATTATGAGACATATTACCGCGAAACAGCAAAAGTTACGACTCCATCTGTCTTCCTAGAAAACCTGCCGCCGAACCCGTAAGCATCCTGTCTACTTCAGCAAATTTTATCTTAGGCTCCTTAGATGTCATTATTACGGCTCCTATGGCATCCCCCTCACATATAATCGGGCTTATAACCTGCGTTGTATAGTCCTCATTCTCACCCTGAGTAATCGGTATGAATCTTCTGTCATCCCTGACTGCCACAATATTCTCCCTTGCATCTATCGTTTCCTCTAACTGTCTGCTTATAGGTTTTAAAAGTATGTCTTTCTTAGGTGCTCCCGAAAATGCTATAACCTGGTCACGGTCCGTTATGCACACTATATTACCTGTGCTCTGTGCCAAAGAATCGGCATACTGCCTTGCAAACTCACCAAGCTCGCCTATCGGCGAGTACTTTTTCAGAATAATCTCGCCTTCCCTGTCAGTAAATATCTCAAGTGGGTCGCCCTCCCTTATTCTAAGTGTCCTCCTGATTTCCTTTGGAATCACAACTCTCCCCAAATCATCAATGCGGCGAACTATTCCTGTTGCTTTCATGCTACATTTTTCCTCCAATTCCATATTTTAACGAGAATGTTCTATCACTCTTTTTATAATATAAGTTTTGAAGTTATTATGTGGAAAACTTAATAAATTATTCCTTTTAGCTGCTAAACTCTAGTCTGCACCAGAAAACACGCACACACCTCGATGAAAACTATTCGGCTATTCTTTCTTCCGCATAGTTTATCTCTTGCTCTATGCGTCTGGCATATTCGGAATAATCAACATATCGCTGCATGTCTTTTGATTTGAAATTCTTCTGACAGTAGTTTTCGGGTTTGACTGCATCAAGCCGGGAACGCCAAGCGGAAATAAGTTGCTTACTTTGTGTTTTTTCTGCAATTTCTTCAAAGATTTCCGAAAGCCAATAAAATTCTTCATCCGTACAATCATGTAGGAAAAAATTTATTGTCTTAGCACAATCTTTTGTAAAAATTTCAACAGCTTCTCTCCAATAATCTTCAATCCAATAATTATCTTCATTCTCTGTTATGCGGAATTGTGCAGCCTGTTTCATTGTTGTGAATTTCATTTTTTATGCCTCCTTTTAAATATGGAACTCTGGTCTGCATCAGGAAATACGCAACTTCGCTACTAATTTTTGTCAGCATCAGCAATAGTTAAAATAAATTCTAGATGCCCTTCCGCCTCGTCTATGCAATAGTTAAGATTATATTTTCTGCTTCATCCGGATACTTAGAGGCTGTTTTTCGTAGTGCAACGATAATTCGCTTTGATGGAAATATATCAATTATTTCATCATATATTTCACTCAACCATGAAAATTCATCTGCGGTGCAGTCATTTTCGATAAAACTAACAATCCCATCGAGACTTTCAGATATAATTGACAATACTTCTTTCCAACTCTGCTGAACACCATAATCCCATTCATCATCTGTGGCAGCTCTTTTTGCAATAGCTTTTCTGAACTTTTCAGTTATCATCTCTTTCTCCTCCTTAAAACATAATATTGAGTACTATCAGGAAAGACCGTGGCTATTTTTCCATGAGTTTTTATAACACAAACACGCACACACCTCGTTAAAAACTATTCGGCTATTCTTTCTTCCGCATAGTCTACCTCTTGTTTTATGCGTCTGACATATTCGGAATAATCAATGTATTGCCGCATATCTTTTGATTTAAAATTCTTCTGACAATAGTTTTCGGGGCTGACAGCAGCAAGCCGGGAACGCCAAGCAAAAATAAGCTGTTTGCTTTGTGTTTTTTCTGCAATCTCTTCAAAGATTTCCGAAAGCCAATAAA
>JBNMLR010000561.1:0-1870 GCA_050874945.1 Butyribacter sp.
AAGCATATCAAGATTTTTTGAAGCAGCCATACTATTAAATGAGCCGTCGGATTTTGTTTCTTCTTTTAAAATCTGTGTTTGCTGTCTATCGGATTTGTCAGCCTGCTGAACACTTTCTGAATTTAATCCGTCATTTTTCTTATCCGAAGCTGTGAAATTATTTTCTGATATATCAGGTTTATTTCTTATAATATTCTCCGCAGCCGCCTGATTTCCTTTACTATATTGTAAACTATTATCATTTCCAGCGTTATTATCAAATTTTTCCACCTGTCCCATAAGGTCAGCAAACATCTTTTTCCGCTGGCTCGCATCAGGTCTGTGAAGTTCTACTTTTCCAATCCTTGATAATGTATCAGTCTTATCAATATCTCTTTTTACTGCTGTTTTATCAGTTGTGCCTAAATCATTTTTATTAAAATTATTTTTATCGACTGTGTATTCTTTATTATTTGGCAAAGAACTTTTTTCATCTGAACCGTATTCGCTTTTATTTTCTGTTCTTCCTAAAATTGCTTTGCTTCCATTATCATCTGATATATTCTCACTTGCAAATCCTTTTTGTATCGGATTATCCTTTACCTGTGTATTATTGTTAATACCATTTTTTTTAGGATAATCTTTTGACACGGTATCATTTATATCACTCTCTCCTGCCGCACTGCCTGTTTTAGCTTTTCCACCGTCTTTTTTATCTTTCTCAAAAATCACCTCAGGAATAAATTCCCTGTGTGCAAGTCTGTTTGCTATACAATCATAAATCGTCTGATAAAGTTCCCTCTCATTTGTAAATCTTATCTCCATCTTCTGCGGATGCACATTAACATCTATAAATTCCGGTTCTATATGAAAATGAAGCACCGTAAACGGGTATCTGTGCTGCATCGTAAACGGCTTGTAAGCCTCCTCTATCGCACGGTTGATTATATTACTCTTTATATATCTGCCGTTTATAAAATAATTTATATATGCCCTGTTTCCTCTTGAAACAACAGGTTTACCTATAAAACCTCCGATGCCGCATATCTCACCTGAAAGGCCAACGGTAAGTAAATTTGAAGTTATATCCCTGCCGTATATCTTATAAATGGTATCTTTAAGGTTGCCATTTCCCGAAGTATGAAGTTTTGTCTGTCCCTGATTAATAAATCTGAAAGAAATTTCAGGATGAGAAAGAGCAAGTCTCTCGATAACACTGCCTATATAACCGGCTTCTGTCTGATGCGATTTAAGAAATTTAAGTCTTGCAGGTGTATTATAAAAAAGATTTTGTACGATAAATGTAGTTCCGTCAGGACAGCCGACCTGTTCGATTTCCCTGCTCTCACCGCCATCAATCCTGTGTCTGTACCCCACATCTTCTCTCTTAACCTTAGTTATCATTTCAAGCTGAGAGACAGCCGCCACACTTGCAAGAGCCTCCCCCCTGAAACCGAGAGTAGAAACTCCCAAAAGATCCGTTGCACCTTTTATCTTGCTCGTGGCATGAGGAGTAAAAGCAAGTTCTATATCATCCCTCTCAATGCCCGAACCA
Organism: Butyribacter sp.; assembly: GCA_050874945.1. Classification (GTDB taxonomy): domain Bacteria; phylum Bacillota; class Clostridia; order Lachnospirales; family Lachnospiraceae; genus Butyribacter. The sequence continues at coordinate 1,535 of JBNMLR010000561.1, forward strand.
TTGTCAGTAATACGAATAAAAGACTTGCCGCCATCCTTAATCTCAACCGTAACCATATTGGCACCGGCATCAATCGAATTTTCAACAAGCTCCTTAACAACAGCCATCGGTCTTTCAATAACCTCGCCCGCCGCTATCTTATTGATAGTGTCCTGATCCAGTAATATAATAGACATATTTTACTCCTCCTCTCTTTTCATGTTTACATCCTTTGTTTCAATTTCATCTGCATCTTATACAAAATATTCATCGCATCAATAGGTGTCGTTGTCGAAAGATCAAGGTCATGAAGTTCAATTATTATGTCCTCTGTCCTCACATTTGAACTGCCCATAT
>JBNMLR010000562.1:0-1854 GCA_050874945.1 Butyribacter sp.
GGAAGAAAACTTGTCAGACTCGCTCTCAAAGTTACAAAAAGGACTATGGAGCGTAAGGAAGTAGAGATAAGTGTTCAAAAGTTTGTTATGTCACTTGCCACGTTTGCCTATAATATTCTTCTCCTGATGGTTATCGCGGGAATACTAGGCATAGGTACAAGTTCGATTGTTGCGGTTCTTGGTTCGGCAGGTCTTGCGGTCGGTCTTGCGTTACAGGGAAGCCTTTCAAATCTTGCAGGCGGTGTGCTTATACTGTTGTTGAAGCCTTTTAAGGTTGGGGACTATATAATCTCTGCCGGTGCTGAGGGCACGGTTACGAGTATAGATATATTTTATACAAGGATAGCTACCACGGACAACAAGGTGGTTGTTATACCAAACGGTACGATTTCCAATTCAAATGTAACAAATACCACAAAGCAGGATGAGAGGATGCTCGTGTTAGAATTTACCGTGGCTTTGGATGCCAATATCGAGGAAGTGAGAACTCAGATAATGCAGCTTATCGAGAGTGATGAAAGGATACTTAAAGATATGAACAGATGTGTTGTCGTTGATAAACTTACACCTGTCAACATAAAGATGCAGGCAAAGGCATGGACAAAGAGCGAAGATTACTGGGATGTAAGGTATCTTTTACTTGAGCAGATAAGTATTGTGTTGCAAGGACTTAGAGGATAGGGTATAATGAAAGATGCTTTGAATACAGACAAGTGGCGAAGAAAATGTGTTCATGAGCATATAGCAAAAGTGGATTGAGAATGTCCGCTTTACTGTTAAAAACTGAAAGAAAGCTGGTGAGATTAAGTGGTTAAGTATTACAGGACAGATGATAAAAAGATATATGAGTTTTCTGAGCTCACACAGGGAATCTGGATCGATATGGTAAACCCTACAGTTTCTGAGGGTGAGGAAGTGGCGGAAAAGTTAAATATAGATATTCAGGATCTGTTGGCTGCACTTGATGAAGAAGAAAGTTCGCGTGTGGAGCTTGAAGACGGATACACACTTATTCTCATTGATATACCTACGACTGAGATAAGACACGATAAAGAAGCATATACGACTATACCACTCGGTATCATACTTACATCAGACACTATCATCACCGTCTGTACTGAGGAGACTTCCATATTACAGGCATTTGTAAATGGAAGAGTAAAGGAGTTTAGCACAAAGAAAAAATTAAGATTTGTCTATCAGATATTGTTCAGGGTGGCATCAGCGTATCAGACCAGCCTTAGGGTTATAGATAAAAAGCGTACCGAGATCGAGGAGCGAATCGATGATGATACGGAAGATATAGACCTTATAGATCTTCATGCTTTAGAGTCAACGCTTGTCTACTTTGCTACATCACTTCGTGCAAATGCCGTTGTCATGGACAGGCTGACAAGATATAAACGTCTTGAGCAGTATCCTGACGACAAAGATCTTCTCGATGATGTAATCGTCGAAAATCAGCAGGCTATAGAGATGACGAGTATATACAGAGATATAGTAAACGGAACAAGAGAGCTTATGTCATCAGTTATTGACAACAGACTGAACAATGTTATGAAAACACTTACGATAGTTACGCTTGTCATGGGTATTCCGACACTTGTTTCAGGAATATACGGAATGAATGTAAATTCAAAATGGGTTCCGCTATCAAATACACCATTTGGTTTTGGGATTATCTGCGGACTGATACTTATCGTTTGTGCGGTTATGCTCATAGTATTAAAAAAGAAAAAGTTTTTGTAGGCTGTAGATTTAATCTATCGGCTGCAGTCATATGATTTCAGCAGGAATGGGATTTTTATCAGAATAAAAATAAAGAAATAAAAATAAAAACTTCCACAGTACGGA
>JBNMLR010000563.1:0-1841 GCA_050874945.1 Butyribacter sp.
GAATATAAAAAAAGCGGCTCTCGATATTGGAGAAGCGTCGGTAAACAATGAGAGTATGAACGCAGTAAGAATAATGACAATGCACAAAAGCAAGGGACTTCAGTTTCCGGTTGTATTTGTGTCAGGACTTGGAAAAAGTGTAAATCTCATGGAGGCAAATGACAGGGTAATAATAAATTCGGACTATGGTGTCGGAACTGATTATGTAAATCTTAAACTTATGTACACCGAAAAAAGTCTGTTCAACAATTTCCTCAGAAGCAGGATAAAAGTAAATGCACTTGCCGAGGAAGTAAGAATGCTCTATGTTGCGATGACAAGAGCCGAGGAAAAACTGTTTTTAACAGGAGTGTCTGCAAATATTCTGCAGGGAAACATGGGAGCGAGAGGAGAGGGAAAAAAGAAGATAACGACATGGAAAGAAAAGGGGCAAAACCTTGAATTTTCGGGACTTTTATCACTCACAAAGCATATAGACATGATAATGGCAGCTATAGCTGACAGACCTGTATTTGAGGAGTGTATTGAAGAACTTGAACCTGAAAAAGTGTATGGAACAAACGATGAACTTTTTGAACTTGAAGTGGTATCCGTCAACAATATTGTAAGCGTATCAAAGGAAAACCGTGAGATAGCAAAACAAAAAGAAAAAGAACTTATAAACTGGGACACATCAAAAGTTTATGATAAAGAAATGAAAGATTATATAGCACAGAACAGGGAATTTTCGTATAAATATGAGAATGAACTTGGAATACCTGTTAAAGTGTCGGTATCTGAACTTAAAAGAATAGCGATGGAAAAACTTGACGGGTTTAATGCAGGGAATGTTGAAGAAAATCCGGTCAGAGAGGAGGAGGTTTCACTTTTTGATGGCTTATATGGGGAGCGTTCATTAGGTGGTAAAAATAATAAAAACGGTTTAGATAATGATGTGGTTTACGATGGTGAAATGCCAATGGGTGAAGAAAATGAGTTTGCTGAGGAAAAGGAAGATTGCGCAAAAAATGAAAGCTATACTGATGCTGATAAGAATGTGGAAGAAAGCAGATATGCAGACATACCACGACCTGATTTTATGAAAAAAGAGGAAGTAAAGACGGGTGCTGCAAGAGGAACACTTTATCATCTTGTTATGGAGCATATTCCGTATGAAAGACTTAACAAAGATTTTGATTTTGCATTATTTATTGAAGAACTTGTGCAGGGCGGTTATATGACCGAAGAAGATGCAAAAGCATTGAATGTAAAGAAATTTGAGTGGTTTGCAAAAGGCAGACTATGCGGCAGGATGAGGGCGGCAGCAGAAACAGGAGAACTTAAAAGAGAGCAGCCGTTTATGATAGGAATACCTGCAAATGAAGTATATCCTGACAAGAGTGACAGTGATGAGCTTATAATGATTCAGGGAATTATAGATGCCTTTTTCTATGAGGGCGAGGATATAATACTTGTTGATTACAAGACGGATTTTGTTTTGAAAGGGCAGGAAGAAAAACTGGTAGAAAGGTATAAAACACAGCTTGATTATTATGCGAGAGCGATAGAGAGTGTGACAGGTAAGAAAGTCAGGGAAAAGATAATTTATTCATTTTCGCTTGGGAAGACGATAGAGGTGGAGTAGGTGGAATACTCCACCTCTATTAAATCGGTGATATTGTTCATATTATACAAAAAGAAAAAATAAATCTGTGAAAAATTACAATAGAAAAAAGTCCGGGTGTATGTTACCATATCTGAAAACATTTCATTATTTCATTGAAAATATTTTCTTTTGATATTTATATATCATGTAGTCATTTTTACATTAAAAATCAAAACAAAATTCCTCAAATATAATC
>JBNMLR010000564.1:0-1835 GCA_050874945.1 Butyribacter sp.
ATATAACAATATCAATAAAATAAAATGACAGGGTGTAAAAAACCCTGTTTTTTTTATAAAAAACAATACAAATTTCAGTGAAAAAGAGTTATAATATAATTAAGTATGCCGCAATTCAGTAATTTGTGGCATAGGTATGGAAAATTATATTTGGAGGAAGATATGATAATTGCTTTATTTATTATCTGGATTCTGATTCTTGTCGGATTATTATCATGCATTTACAGATGCAAATACATAAATACGGATATTTCAAATTCAATAGGAAAGTTGCTTAAGACTTCGGTTGTGACTGTTTGTGGATATATACTTTTCTTAAATTCACAAAATAAAAATGCTGCATATTTATCTGCTGCTTTGTATTGTGGTTCGATTGACTGGCTGATGCTTTTCTTTTTGAGATTTTCAAAGATATACACAGACTTTACATATTCAAATAAAAAAATAAAATGGCTTATGTATTTTATTGCCATGTTCGATAATATAAATCTGTTTTTAAATGCGAAATTTAACACTGCATTTTCAGTAGGGCGGATATATTACGGCAAAACAGGCATTAATTATCTGTGTAATTTTAAACCATTATTCTATCTGCATTTAGCATTTTCATATCTGATGGTAGCACTTGTTATTTTGTCAATGATAAAAAAAATGCGGGATGTACCGAGGTTTTACAGAAAAAAATATGGAATTATTTTATTTACGCTTGTGTTTGTCATTATTTTGAACGGGGCATACATATGTACGGCGGTACCGTTAGATATTTCAATTCCGCTTTATGTCCTCGAAGCATTTTTTATAAGTTATTATGCACTTAACTTTATGCCGGAGGGAATTGTCGAAAAAACACTTTCACTTGTTGTGGATGACATGAACAGCGGAATAATCTGTTTTGATTTTCGGGGGAAATGCATATACGCAAACCAGCTTGCAAGAGATTTGTTTGAAGTGAGTGACGATATAAGGATTTTTGAAAAATATCTTCCAATATGGCTTGAGAGAAGACATATGGATGGCGAAGAAGCATCCGTGTGGACAGAGGGACATATATATAAGGACGAAGAAATATATATAAAGGCTGAGTTCAAAAAGATATATGATGATAAAGGTATGCTTATAGGATATTATTTCTGCATGAGTGACAGGACGAATGAGATTGAAAAGTACAGAAGTGCTGTCTACAGAGCTACACATGATAACCTCACGGGAATATACACGCGTGAAAAGTTTTATGACAGAGTAAATGAAGTAATACATCTTAATCCTGACATAAACCGTCTTATCATATGCACTAAAATAAATAATATACAGATGATAAATGACCTTTTCGGAATTGAGATGGGTGATGAGGTCTTGAAACGACAGGCGGAGATATTAAAGGAAAAGGCGGGGACGGAATATGTATATGGCAGGCTGATAGGAGACAAGTTTGCAATGTGCGTTCCAAAAGAACTGTTTGATATAGACAGTTTTGTTCAAAAAAATGCAAAGATAAGCAGGTCATATCACAATAAACTGTTTGGAGTATGTATCAACATAGGAATATATGAAGTGAGTGATATTGATGAGCCGGTTTCTGAAATGTGCGATAAGGCATACATAGCCATTGAAAATATTGAGGAAAACAGCGAATGTAATGTTGCTTATTTTGATAATGCCATGCTTGACGAGATGAGCTTTGAAAAAGAACTGATAAATGATTTTGAAACTGCACTTAACGAGGGGCAGTTTAAGATAAATCTTCAGCCGAGAGTATCAAGGTCGGGCAGGATTCACGGAGCAGAAGTTCTTGTAAGATGGGAGCATCCGCAAAAGGGAATGATAATGCCGGGGCG
>JBNMLR010000565.1:0-1796 GCA_050874945.1 Butyribacter sp.
ACTTAAGGATGTGACTATGGAAGAAAATATAAAAATGAGTGAACCCAGCACCGGAGGCGGCGGTCTGATTTTGGCAACTGCTAAGGTACTTTGCGATAGGGGGATAAATTATCAAAAGTGCCTTGATGTGGTAGCAAGGGATTTGGACTGGAACGGGGTTTATATGACATATGTGCAATTATCCATGATAGGGATTAAAGCGGTGGTTATACAGGGTGATACACTGGCAGAACCTGAAAAAAATTACAATGCCGAAAGGTTCTTGATGACCCCGGCAAAGATAGGAGCAATATTATGACGGACAGAGAAAAGTTATTTAATGATATATGCGTGTTGATACAGGATGATGAGTTACGCAACAGGATATATATAATGATGGATAAGTATGAAATTACCCAGAGAGAGACAAGTGTAGCTCTTTTAGAGGAAGATAGAAACGAGTATTTGCTGAAAACATTTATAATAGGCAAAACAGTAAAAGGCTGCACGAAACGCACATTAAGATTTTATAAGAATACAATTAGTTTTGTACTTAGATATATTGGGAAAACTGTTGATGATATAACAACGGAAGATATTCGTTTGTATATAGCACAAAGACTGTATCACGATAGAGTTTCAAAAACAACAGTCGGAAATGAGATAAGAGCTTTAAGCAGTTTTTTTGGTTATATGTACAATGAAGAAGTGATTAGGAAAAATCCAATGCTGCGTATTGAAAAGATAAAGAGAGAAAAAACGAAGAAAGAAGCATTTACGGAGATTGAACTTGAAAAGATGAGGGCACAGCTTGAAACGAACAGGGAAAAAGCCATATTTGAGATTTTATTATCTACTGGGTGCAGAGTAGAGGAACTGGTAAATGTTAAAATATCAGAGGTAGATAATGATGAAATGCTTGTTCATGGAAAGGGAGAAAAGGACAGAACAGTTTATCTTAATGCAAAAGCACTGTGGGCATTAAATGAATATCTTAATGAAAAACAGGATACTTCTCCATATTTGTTTGTCGGGGGGCGTTATGGTTGGTGTTTAAATGGCAGCCATAAAGGATTGGGGTCAAAAGGACTTAAAGAATGGTATAAAAAACCTGAATGGATAGATGAAGAAAGGCATATCACTATGGGTTCGGTAGAAACCATGATTAGGAATATTGGGAGAAAGGCAGGGGTAAAGGCTCATCCACACAAATTTAGACGCACCTGTGCGACATTTGCACTTCGCAGAGGTATGCCAATAGAACAGGTAAGTAAAATGTTGGGGCATGAGTCAGTTGAAACAACACAGATATATCTTGACTTATCAGAACAGGATTTAAAAGCGGCACATAAGAAATTTGTAATTTGATGGAGGTAGAAGAATGATTGATGAAAAAATACTTATAAAGAATTTTGAAAACAGGATTGATACATTTTTAAAGCAGCACCCGGACCAGAAAGATTGTGCAGCAGTGCAGGGACAGAGAGAAATTATACAGTTGATTGAAGCAGAAGCAAAAAGGCAGGAGGCAGAACGGCGGGAATACATAAAGAGCTTTGAATGTAAGCTGTTAGGCAGGCTTGACGATATAAAAGAGTCAAAAGAAGCGTTTTGCGATGAGCAGGAAGAAAAGTGTGGTTTATATGATAGTTGTTTTAACTGTTTAATCGGTGGGATTGTTGATGTAATAAAACAACTTGATGACGAACAGGAATACTCTTATGCAAACTTTGATGAATATGTGGAAGAAGTTGCACCGTACTTTGATGCAGAATACAATGACCGCTTTTGTGACGGTATTAAACAGGCAATTATAG
>JBNMLR010000566.1:0-1794 GCA_050874945.1 Butyribacter sp.
AGCAGCAAATTTATTTTCAACTGCCCTTGAAAACTCAGCTTCCTTTTCCGGGTCATCGAGTGTGATGCACACGATGTTTAAGTGACAGTTTTCATGTATGATGGAGATTATCTCTTCCTGCTGTTCATCAGTGAGTTCACGCCCCTGAAAACTGATTGCCTTAGAAACACTTCCCAAAAATTCGTCTGATGAACTGAATTTTTGAGCGACAGCTTCTTTTAACTGTTCATACGGAAGCTTATCATCAAGCACCAGGACTATTCCGGATTTTGTTCCCTTAATAACTACTGATTCTTTCATTTTTCCCTCCTTAATCTATATGTGATGTACTTGATTCAGGCATCTTTACGGAACCCGAAACTTTCTTCTTAGCCTTAGAACCTTTCTTTCCAAAGTAATATTTGTAAACATCTCTTGCTGTCTGTGCCGCATTTGATGAAGCGTAACCATTTGGAATTACACATGTTACAGATATTTTTGGTTTCTTATAAGGTGCATACGAAATAAAATACGCATGATTGGCATGGAATTTACTCTGCTGTGCCGTACCTGTCTTTCCGGCTACCGCAGTCTTAAGATTTTTAAACATAAAACTGATGGAACTTCTTGAACCGTTTACCACGAGTTTCATTCCCTTGTGAACGGCATCCCAAGATGACTGTTTTATATTGACTTTGTTTCTTAATTTTGCTTTGTTGTTTAAAACAGTCTTTCCTTTTACATTTTTAATCTTGTCTACAAGTGTAAGATTATAGCAGTTTCCGCTGTTTGCAACAGTTGTGACATAACGCGAAAGCTGAGACGGTGTATAGGCATGGGTATCCTGACCTATTGCAGCTCTTACTGCATCAGTCGTTGCAAAATGAGGTGCTATCTCAGGAATTTCAACACCTGATTTATCAGTAAGACCAAACTTGTCCGCATATTTTTTAAGTCTCTTGATACCTCTTGGATAGTTTATGTTTCCTGATGATGTTTTTCCTGAAAGCATATATCCTACCTTATAGAAGAAGTAGTTACATGAAACCTCTATGGCATCTGAAACCGTAAGATCTCCGTGTGATACGGTGCTCCAGCATTTAGCCGGATGGTCAATGTCTGAAAATACCGTGTGGTCATATATATGTGTAGACGGACTTATCACTCCCTCTTCCAGACCTGTTACCGATGATATTATCTTAAATGTTGAACCCGGAGCCATCTCCTGCATTGTAGGTCTGTTAAGTAATGGTGAAGATGAATTCTGAATAAGTTTTTTATTGTAATATTCGGAATCAACCTTATTTGCCATCTTATTATTATCATAACTTGGATAAGTAACCATCGCCTTTACATCACCTGTTTTTACGTCAGTTACCACAAGAGAACCTGAACAAGGCTCAAGTCCTAAATCTCCCGGTGTTATCTCAAGTTTTTTAATCTGTTTGATTATATATGAATATGGCGACAAAGCTCCCGACTGAAGATTTGCATAATCAGTCTTGCTCTTTTTTACGGCTTTCTGATCCATAAGTAAAAGGCAGGTATCAGTTCCCGACAATTCATAATGCTGCACAAGATAACCATATATCAGCTTTGCAAAGCCTGTATCATCCTTAAGCTTTTTAAAACCGTAATCAAGAAGTTTTTTGTATATTTCTTCCGATGTATAATAACCGCTTTTTATATCAAGCTTTTCCTGGTCTATCCACTGTTTTGAGATGGCGTATTGTAAAAATCTGCTTAAACTTGTTTTTCCTTTTGCAAATTGTTTATATACCGAATCAGATGTGTCAACCTGATTTACAAGTACGA
>JBNMLR010000567.1:0-1794 GCA_050874945.1 Butyribacter sp.
ATTATATGTTGTGCTAATTGTACAAATATAACAAATACTAACGCAGGCACGCTTTCGCTACCTGTCACTCGTAACAGTACTAAGTCAGCAAAATACGCTGCCTAAGTGCTGACGGTGACAGAGTGCACTGCTAATACTATTTGTTATATTTGCACAATTTAAGTACAGATTATGATAGTTTCGCAAACACCTATTTCATTGATATGATGCAAGGGTCAAAATGCTTTTTGAAACCAACATCATTGATATGACATAAGAAGCAAAAAGAGTTGCTTCAGACAAAAAGATTTTTGAAATAAATATTATTCAGATTGTCAGTGAGCTGTACTTTGCCTGCCGCCATAGGCAGGTTAAAGATACAGACTTAAAAGGGAATGCAGTGAGATGCTGCAGCAGCCCCCGCTACTGTAAGAAGGATGATTTTTTGTTTTAAGCCACTGTGAAAGGACTATAAAAAGCCATAATTCATGGGAAGGTAAAAAAATCAGTTGAGTTTGAGCCAGGAGACCTGCTGACAAGGAGATTTTAGCTATTTGACTTGTCAGGTTGTACTTCGGTGGGAAGTATCAGAGCGGATAGTGTTTTTTTGTTATGCACAGACAAAAAAGAAATCTCCGATTGGGGATTTTTTATTTTGTCTTTTTTTAATATATAGAAATGGAGATTTATATGAAGAATTATAGAAAATTTCTCGTTCCTATCGTTTTGATTGTTCTTATCGTGCTTGGTGTTTCAAGGCTTGATATACAGTCGGTTAAAAATCATGATATGGCGGATGACAGGATTGTTTCCGAAGAAAGTGATAAATCATCTGCCGATGATAACTCGTCTGAGATTAAAGAGGATGAGAACAGCTTGCAGCAGAATGATAAAAACGATATAGGACAAAGTGAGGATAAAACAGATAGCGGAGATGCTGCAGGTGATGAAAAAGAAGATGGGAAGAATTTAAAGAAGAAAGATACCCAAAAAAGTGATAGTTTAGATGAGAGCAAAACATCAAAAAAAGATGGCGGGTCAAAAAATCATGACACGGCTTCATTAAAAAATAAAAGTAATTCTAAGAATAACAAAAATGTTTCCGCAAATAAAAAAAAGAAAACAGATAAAGTATCTGAAAAGAATACAGATAAAAAGAACACAACAAAGAAAAATACGGCAAATAAGGATACAACAAAGAAAGATACATCTGATAAAAGCACAACAAAAAATAATACTGCGGTATCAGACAAAAATTCATCAGATGAAAATGATGATAAAAATTATATCAAATGTGATGTGACGATTGATTGCACTATTCTTCTCTCAAACATGGATAAACTTAACAAAAATGCGAGAAAATATGTGCCTGACAGTGGAAAACTGCTTGACAAAACAAGCATTAAAATAAAAAAAGGTTCTTCGGCATATGATGTGCTGACAGCGGTATGTAAGCAAAAAAAGATTGCGTATGATGCTGAATATTCGGCAATTTATAAAACTTCATATGTAAAGGGGATTGGTTATCTATATGAAAAGATGGCAGGTGATATGAGCGGATGGCTTTATCTTGTTGATGGAGTTACACCAAATGTCGGTGCATCGGCTTATAAGCTGAAAGGTGGAGAGCATATAGAATGGACATACACCTGCAGCGGCAGGGCAGGAAGCTGATAAAAAATGTGTGCAGAAATGAGGATTAGTATAGTGAAAAAAGGCTTGTTGAGGGAATTGCATCCGGCGGTAAGTATGTTTTACTTTATCATGCTGCTTGTAATGACAATGTTTACGCTAAATCCAGTGATAATAACAGTG
>JBNMLR010000568.1:0-1789 GCA_050874945.1 Butyribacter sp.
ATGCTATACCGCATACTGCACATATGATCCCCGGTATAACAACTATATTCCGGCGTCCTATAAGATCTCCAAGTTTACCACCTATCGGAGTCATAATAGAAAGACCGAGTGCCGAAAATATAGAGAACAAGCCGACATATCCCATAGCATTTACGCTCTCTAATATCGGTGATGTAAGAGTTGCAAAAACAAGTCCGTACATTGCCACTGAAAGCATCATGCAGATGCATCCAGCCTGTACGCATTTTCTTTTTTTCTCCGGAAGCGGTATCGCCACCTGTATATTCTGTGTATCTGCCATATTAATCCTCATTTCTGAACACATTCTGTTCGTGTCAAGTGTGCACAGACACAAATCATCGGTGAGAAAAATTTATTTTCACGCTATTTTTTGTGTTCTTAATCGTTTTGATGTGTTTTGTATCCTGTTTATACTTTTTGTAGATTATGCCATTGCATTTTACTTATGCTTTTTAAGCCACTCAACAGCACAGTGTGCAAGACACGCACTTCCTATAGGGCATACATCTTCATTAAATCTCGCCTTTGGATGATGTGCCGGGAACTCTCCTCTCTCATCCATATAACCTGCTGACAGATACATAAATGTACTTGGTATCTTCTCAGCTATGACCGCAAAATCCTCCGAAGCACTTGCCGATACATCAGGATACGGTGTAAGTCCCGGTATATCAAGCTCTTTCATAAAACCGACTATCTCGTTTGTCATATCTGTATCACATATAAGCGGAGGTACCTCTGAGATCATCTCTATCTCAGCCGAACCGTTGTAAACCTCAGCAGTCTTTTGTGCGACTTCTTTCATTCTTTTTACAAGCTTTTCTCTTGAAGCACTGTCATTTGTACGGATAGTTCCCTGTAAGACAGCTTCTTCAGGTATGATATTTGCTGCCGTTCCCGCTTTAAACTGACCTATCGTAAGAACACAGGCTTTTGACGGATCACTCTCTCTTGCGATAAGTTCCTGCAGAGCAAGATGGACATGAACCCCGATATTTATCGGGTCAACTCCGACATGAGGATACGCACCGTGAGAACCTTTTCCTTTTATGGTTATTTTAAATCCGTCTACCGAATACATCATCGTGTCTTTTGAGTTATACATAAATATTCCGACAGGCATCTTTCCGGGCGAAACATGATACGCAAGTGCCGCATCAGGCTTTGGTGCTTCAAGTATGCCGTTTTCTATCATGTTTTTACTTCCCTCAAATGTCTCCTCCGCAGGCTGGAACATAAACTTGACCGTTCCCTCGATCATATCCTCGTTTTCCTTTAACATCTTTGCAGCCGTGAGAAGCATTGCCGCATGAAAATCATGACCGCAGGTATGTGCCGCTTTTCCCGTAGGGCAGGCAAATTCCTCACCGCTTTGCTCTGCCATTGGAAGTGCGTCCATGTCTGCACGAAGTAAAAGCACTTTTCCTCCGCCTTTTCCTAATACTGCCGTGACACCATATCCGCAATCCTTTGGCTTTATGCCATACTCCTTAAGTTTCTCCATAACAAATGCTTTTGTCTTTGGTATGTCAAGACCTGTCTCTGCATTTTCATGGATATAACGCCTGTTTTGTATTGTCTCATCTTTAAGTTCAACTGCTCGCTTATAAAAATCCATCTGTAGTCCTCCTCTTAGGTCATTCCCGAATTTAAAACACGGAATTTATTTTATTTAATATATTTTACCAAAGCAGGTATAAAAATACAAGACAACTGTTAAAAAAGGGCAAAACCGGCGTTATACCAACCAAGAATTTCTTCGCAATTC
>JBNMLR010000569.1:0-1785 GCA_050874945.1 Butyribacter sp.
CTTTCTAACTTTGCATCAACCAGTGATTTTTTTCTTTATGATACACGGAATGTATGCTATAATTTTATATATATTTTTATGCATGAATGGAGAACGAAATGAGACATAAAATAGTGCTTATGACAGGCGGAACTGAAACTCTTGAATTTTTTTCATTGCAATTAAAAAAAGGCTTTGAAGCCCTGGGATATAAGACTTTTCTTTTCGACCAGACAACCGAAGAAGAAAGCGCCGAAAAACTTTACGATTTTGCAACTGCTTATGACACGATACTTGTTACTTTTAATTTTGACGGTATTCATTATGAGACTTCTCTTTTTAACATGAACGGAGTCTCTATCTGGGATGAACGCAAAATCCCATGTGTCAATATAGCCGTTGACCATCCGTATTTTTATCCCGAACTTTTCGATATACATCCCGATATTTTTTACGAGGTATCCATAGACAGATACCATGACAGATATATGAAAAGATTTTATCCTGAACTTATGAGCGGGACTTTTCTCCCTCTCGGCGGGACTTCACTCTCTCCAAACGGAGATTACAAAAAGATGGCTGACAGGAAATATGATATATGTTTCACCGGGAATTACACACCACCCGAAGCCTTTGACGATGCGATAAACAGGCTCGGTGACGAATATGCCATGTTCTATCTTGAGATAATACATGACCTCATAACAAATCCCGACAAGCCGGATGACCTGACAATGGAGGAACACTTAAAGAAAGCCATTCCCGGCATCACAAGAGAGGAAGTAAAAACAGCTATCCCAAACATGATTTTCATTGATACATATGTCAGATGCTATTTCAGGGGTGAAGTGATAAAAACTCTTGCCGATTCCGGATTTAAGATACATTGTGTCGGCAAAGGCTATGATAAACTCAGGTGTAAACATCCCGAAAATCTCGATATGAATCCTGACGAACTTTCCTATGGCTGTCTTGAATCACTCGCCGACAGCAGACTTTCATTAAATGTAATGCCGTGGTTTAAGGACGGTGCCCATGACAGGATATTTAACTCTATGTGCAACGGTGCAGTCTGCATAACAGACCACAGCAAATACCTTGACGAGATACTCACACCTGATGAAAATATTATTTTCTATGACCTCAAGCAGCTTGATAAACTGCCTGAGATATTTGAAAATGCATTAAATGATACTGATAAACTGAAGAGAATACAGAAAAATGCATTTGACTTTGCAAACAGCAAACACACATGGTATGCGAGGGCAAAACAGCTTCACGATGAACTGTTAAAGTTTTTGTAAATATACAAATATACCTGTTTATTCCCTGTATAATCCCTCTTTCGCGTGAACTGTTCCCGTTTCCATCATAGCGGTATTGAGAACAGATACATCATGTGCGTTTTCACTTCCAAGAAATCTCTTAAGTGTTGCACAACACGCCATGTCGCCTAACACATCAGTCATCGTGACTATCATATCCGAAAGCGTGCTTATACTTATGAAAATTCCCATAACACCTGCCGGAATACCTGCTATCTGGATAAGTGCCGCAAATGATGCAACCTGACCGTTTGGAATACCCGGTGTGCCGACTGACAGAAGTACATTTGACAATACTATCACGACCATGTTAAGCAAAGTAAGGTGAACACCACAGGCATTTGCAAAAAATGTTATCATAACTGACATAAGTATTGATATTGCGTCCATGTTTACGGTTGCTCCAAGAGGAAGTACGATACTTGTTATCTCCTTTGATACGCCCATCCCCTCCTCTGCACATCTCATGCTGATAGGGATA
>JBNMLR010000570.1:0-1778 GCA_050874945.1 Butyribacter sp.
CGCTTCATACCCGTTCATCTGCGGCATCATTATATCCATAAGAATAACATCATATCTGCCATCTACTCCGGACTCACAGGATTTTTTAATCTTTTCTACTGCTTCAAGACCGTCATATGCCGTAGTAACGACTGCCTTTGCATCCTCAAGCAGAAATTTGGCTATTTCCATGTTAAGTTCGTTATCTTCAACGAGCAGTATATTTACACCGCTTATGTCCTTAGGCTCTACTTTTTGTCTGAAAGTCTGAATTTCATCTTCGCATATCTTAATCGGTATCTGAAACCTGAATGCCGAACCCTCGCCAAGTGTACTCTCCACATCTATAACTCCGTTCATAAGTTCAATAAGTTCTTTAGTGATAGCCATTCCAAGACCGGTTCCATGATAATCCGTTCCCGCATCCGTATGTTCCCTTGAAAAAGGTTCAAAAATATGCTTTATGTACTCCTCGCTCATGCCTACCCCGGTATCTTTTACCGTAAAGCAATACATGGATTGTTCTTTGTCCATAGGAACTTCGTTAAGCCATAATTCCATTGTTCCATTCTTTTTATTATATTTAGCTGCATTTGACAGGATATTAAGCGCAATCCTTTGGATATGTAACGGACTTCCGACCACCTTTTTATGTTTCACATTGAAATGTGCTCCGACCATTCTCACTTCATTTTCCGCTGCCATTGTCGAAATCGACTCATAGCAGTTTGACACAAGACTGCATATATCAAATCTTTCTCTTGTAAGCTCAGTCTTTCCGCTTTCAAGCCTGCTCATATCGAGCACATCATTTATAAGTGCTTCAAGCTGTCTGCCAGCATCATTTATCTTTTCAAGTGCATTCAATATCTTTTCTTTGTCATCAATACACTTTCCGGCTATCTTTGCCATACCGAGAATCCCATTCATCGGAGTTCTTATATCGTGTGACATTCTTGCAAGAAACTCAGTTTTTGCGACATTCGCTCTTTTAGCCTCCTCATAAGCCTTTGCAAGGAGTGTCTGTGACTCAAGCTCTTTTCTCTTTTCCTCGTCTATCTTCTGAATACCGACGATTATCTGAAGAACCTTTCCATCTTTATCCTTGCTTATCGGAAGTGCCGTTATCCTGCACCATCCGAGTATCGTGTCAACAAACTCCTCCGAAACACTCTTTTCCTTTTCAAGCTGTAGGGCAATCCTTTCAAGGTCATAAAACTTCCGCATTATGTCCTGATATTCTTTTGCCACGCACTTGTCTATTACTATTTCTATTGTCCTTTTAGCATTATAGTCTGCTTCTTCTGCCGGTCTGAACAGTACATCATCCTGGTTTATGACCCTGACAGTGTTTTTCTTTATATCATACGCCCATACAACATTATAGATACTGCTGAACGCATCAATAACGGCATACTGTTCCTTTAGCATACGCTTATGTTTTTCTTCTTTTAACTGTATCTCCGTTACATCCTGGTGATAACCTTTTAATTTTACGCCGTTTTTAAAACTTTTGTCACATACTCCGCCACAGCGGACATATCTCTTTCCAAATTTAGGATGATACCATGCATAAGTACATTCGGATTTGCCGTGTTTGATCATGTTGTCAACGGACTCCATTGCCCTTTCAAGATAATCCCTGTCAATACGGCTGTTCCATTCCCTGTACCTGTATTGCGGTGTATCTTCGTCTTTCATTCCCAAAAGCATATTCATAGTCTTGTCCGCAAACATACATGGCTCGCCGTCATCGGGCAGTTCTATCGACCAGATACCAACCCCGGCATTATATAAAG
>JBNMLR010000571.1:0-1778 GCA_050874945.1 Butyribacter sp.
GACTCTTATCTTACAATAATCGTCTCCGTCCCATATATTATAGCTGGAAAAATAGCAATCCATCCCTTTGCCTATAAGACTCTCATCATTGGAATACAATACTATCTCATTCCAGTCTTTAGGAAGTTCACCCTTTTTGAGGTCATCCTTCGTGATGCAGTCGTCAGATAACATAAATTTATCTTCTTTTAAAAATGAAGGTGTAGGCAATCCTTTAATCTCACGCTGCGTTATAGACATTCCATACTGTATCTCGTAATCTCTGTCCTCGATTATGTAATAATTTATATCGTTTGCATAATCACATGGATCAACATTCTCTACATATCTTATCTTTTTTATCTGCTTTATATCATCGGCAGTTATCTTTTTGCCGTCTTTCTTTTTGACGGATATTCTCTTATCATCCGGTCTTGCAAAGGCAAGTCCGTCATAGTCTTTGGTGCATATGTCATCACTCTTTAGATTAAGTTCACCTATAAGCACAAATGAAACGGCACTTATGACTATGAGGAAAAATGTAAACAGCATAGCTTTTGTACGCTGGGTTTTTAAATTCAGTTTTACAAAAAACTTTGCATACCATGTATCACTGAGTTTAACCGTCCCATCACTTTCCGGTGCCTGTTTTTTGCCGTATTTTTTTGTTCTGTTGCCGCCACTTACAACTCTGTCTGCCGCTTTGTCTGTTTCAGCCGGATTTTTTAAGATTTCATCAGAACCGTTCTCTTCGTTTTCCCTGACCGGTACATCAGAAATGATAACTCCCTCGTGAAGTCTTATCTTTCTTGTCACATACGGCTCTGCCTGTGCATAATTGTGAGTTACCATTATAACAAGACATTCCTTTGATATTTCTTTTAACAGTTTAACTATAGCCTGTCCTGTCTCACTGTCGAGGTTTCCCGTCGGCTCATCGGCAAGTATCACTCCTGTCTGTTTTGCCAGTGCTCTCGCAATGGATAATCTCTGTTTCTGACCGCTTGAAAGTTCATTTGCAGGATGCGTCTCATATCCCTTAAGACCAACCTTTTCTATATAAGTCATCGCAAGACTCTCTGCTTCTTCTTTGCTCTTTCCCATCGCAAAAAGGCCGCTCACGATATTGTCAAGCACCGTATAGTGTCCCACAAGACTGTAATCCTGAAAAATATAGCCGACTTTTTTTCTCCTGTATTCCTCCCAGTCTGCATCGTCATATTGAAATGTAGGTTCACCGTCAACATACATCTCACCGTCATCATAATTTGTCATTCCTCCGATAACATTAAGAAGTGTAGACTTACCTCCGCCGCTCTCGCCCGTTATCGCAACGAACTCTCCAAAATAAAAATCAAGACTTATCTTGTGAAGTGCCTGAGTAACTTCACTCTCAGAAATATAACTCTTGCTCACACCCACAAGACTTATTTTAGCTTCGCTCATATTTTTTCTCCTTCCCTTTTATAAGATTACGCATTGGATTTTGTGTATTTTCCACAAATATCTGAATGTATATCATTTTCATATAATATATATTACCACATTTTTTTAGAATTTTCATCATTCATTTTGTTTTTTACACAAACAAATCCTATTTTATTTGAATTTTCACAACATTTTGCACAATACCGAAATTTTTATCAAAAATAAAAGATATTTGCAACCGCTTGAATTTTAGAACAAGGAGTCACTTGAGTGGAATGTGCATCATCACACAACAAAAAAACAGTTAAAATCAGATTTCTGACTCTAACTGTTTTTATTTTACTTATTATTATTTTTTAAAAGCCTGTCGA
>JBNMLR010000572.1:0-1766 GCA_050874945.1 Butyribacter sp.
CACTTGTATCAGGTTTTGTAATTCCGAGATGCTCATTTAAACCGCCCTCACATTTAGGTGTGACCTTATCAGTGTCACCAAACCAGAATGCGAGCGGTGTGTGATTTCTTCCTGTCGATTTTCCGTTTTCCCCTGATGACGGGTCATATGTATTATATGTAAACGCTTCAAATGAACGGTTATTTACAAGTTCAGCATAGATACCGCCATCTGCTGCATTGTTTATATCCTCATAGGAAAGACCGTAGAGAGTATCACTTATCTTTACCTTTTCGCTGTCGGCATGGATAGTGAGCTCGTATGGAACTTCCGTCTTTGGAACAACAGTAACCATATATTCAATAGTCTTTTTCTCCTCATCAAAAGAGAGAGTTGCACTAAGTTTCATATACTTGGCTTTCTTGAAATCCCCGACTTTTCCGTCAGAACTTAAAACAGCTTCATCCTCTGACTTCCATACGACATTTACTTTTCCTCCCATGTAAGATGTAGGAAGTTCTATATCCTCTGTTATTATCTTGTCAGGTGCAGTGAGATATTTTTCGCAAACCATCTCAAGAATATCTTTCTTTGAAATGCTCTCACACACAATATCTACTATCTCACCCTCTGAAAGTGCAGAATCGTAAATCCTGAAATCTGAAAGTGCCACATTTGCATCCGGGTCAGCATCAAACTGTGAACGGCCGATAAAGTTATTTACATACTTTCCGTCCTCCTTAAGACCTGCAAACCACTCTCTGAGTCTTCTGTAATTTCCGCTTGATGTCTGGCTTATAAGACCGTCTGCGATAAGCTCGCCGTCAACATATACCTGCGGACCTGCACTGCTGAGTGTTCCGTTTTTCGTACCGTGGACAACAACTGCAACATGAATCCATGTGTGCTCTGCAAATCCCTTGCCAGGGTCAGCCAAAAGGTCTGCCCCGCTAAAACAACTTGCCCTGAGATTTCTCGTGAGGAAGAAATAAGGTCCCATTGTAGAATGACCGAAATCAAAAAGTCTCTCCCACACATTCTCACCTTTAGAGAGATTCATCCAGAAAGAAATGCAAAGACCGTCATCATCAGAAACACCCTTAAGGATATTTTCAGGAAGTTTAAGGTATGAATTAGCGACCTTTCCATCACCGCTAATAACAACCGCCTTTCTTCCGTCAACATCCTTTATTACAGGGGTATTGTCTCCGGCAGGAACGGCATCAAAACCATTCCCTGAACTATCCGCTCCTATATTTTTCTCATCATCAAATTTGTACCATGCTATCATATATGCTTCTCCTTTTTCTGTATTTTTTAGGTATTTGCGAAAATATTATATGTTGTGTTAATTGCACAGTTATAACAAATAATAACGCAGGCACGCTCTCGCTACCTGTCACTCGTAGCAGTACTAAGTCAGCAAAATACGCTGACATATAAATGAATGCTACAGCTCGAAAATAAAATTTTCTCGCTGTTCGTTTCACTCATATAATTTTCAGAAAAAATAATTGTATGCAAGCATACATTATTTTTCCATCGAAATTTGCATTCATTTAGAGTACAAAGTGCGCTGCTAACATTATTTGTTATAACTGCACAATTTAATTACAGATTATAATAGTTTCGCAAATTTTTAATTTTTCAAAGCTATAGCTTCATTTTACAATTTATTAAAATAATTTACAATATTATTTTCAAAAAAATTGTAACAGTTCAGACATAAAAACACAATTTGTAATACTTGAGCTTGCTCATTGTATTGCAAATTAGTTTTTTATGGC
>JBNMLR010000573.1:0-1765 GCA_050874945.1 Butyribacter sp.
GCCATAGCTGATCTCGTAGAAGCAAAATATGATATAGTCATTACTCACAGCAACGGTACACATGTCGGCATGATACATTCTGCCATGAGAGAATACAGCCGTCTTGAACCTACAAATACTGTTGCTCCTATGTCTATATGCAGTGCCATGAGCCAGGGGTACATAGGTTATGACCTCCAGAACGAGATAAGAACAGAGCTTTTAAACAGAGGTATATACAAGCCTGTATCTACAATTATCACACAGGTACGAGTTGATCCTTTTGACACTGCTTTTTCATATCCGACAAAAGAAATCGGAAGATATATGACAGCAGATGAGGCAAAGGCAGAGGAAGAAAAAGGAAACCATGTCGTAGAGATAGAGGGTAAAGGTTTTAGAAGAATTATTGCTGCCCCACGCCCGATGGAGATTTATGAGATAGATGCAATAAAGACACTCGTCGATGCAGGCCAGATAGTTATCGCAGCAGGCGGCGGCGGTATTCCTGTTTTACAGCAGGGAACAAGACTTAAAGGTGCAAGTGCCGTTATTGAAAAAGATGTTACAAGTGCCTGCCTCGCCGAGGAACTTGGAGCAGAGGTATTACTTCTTCTCACGGGAGTTGAAAAAGTTGCACTTAACTTTGGTACTGACAAAGAGCAGGCTCTCGATACAATGTCAGTCGATGATGCGACAAAATATATCGCAGATAAACAGTTTAACGAGGGCGGAATGCTTCCAAAAGTTGAAGCCGCTGTTTCATTTGCATCCTCATCAAAAGAGCACAAAGCCATCATTACAAGCATTGATACTGCTCTTGAGGGAATTTCAGGCAAGACAGGTACGGTTATCACCTGCTAATTAATTGATAGTTTTTAATATGTATATTCTAATCAAATGATATAAAAAATAAATTTGTAACTGATTTCATATCGTTGACATTCGGTTAAATAAAAAACACCATATATCCATTTTTCCTATGAATATATGGTGTTTTATTTTTTACTTTGTTTTATTTTTTACTTATATTACAAAAGATTTTTTACCACAACAAATGCTGCAATTTGCTGCATTTGTTGTTAAACCATTTTCACAATTCTATTGTCGGTATTTCATAAATCAAATTTATAACTGGCTCTCTACAACCTCATATACTTTTTCGATTGCTGCCGGTATTCCGTCAGGATTTTTTCCTCCTGCCTGAGCCATGTTTGGACGACCGCCGCCGCCACCTCCGACGAGTGCCGCGATTCCCTTGATAAGATTTCCTGCGTGTGCACCTTTCTTAACGGCATCATCTGTTGCCATTGCAAGGAGTGTGACCTTTCCGTCAACTGCCGATGCGAGAACTACAACTCCACTTTCAATCTTTTCTTTCATCTGGTCACCGAGATTTCTAAGACCGTTCATATCTACATCAGGTACAGCCATTGCAAGGACTTTAACACCCTTTACTTCTTTTATCTGACTGTCAACATCACCTATTGCATCATTGGCAAGTTTTGCCTTGAGTTTTTCATTCTCACTCGAAAGTTCTTTTATCTCATCATGCATTGCATTTATCTTGTTCACGAGTTTTGAAGGCTCTGCCTTTGCTGCCTTTGCCGCATCATTAAGCTGTTTTTCAATGTCAGCATAATATTTCATAAGTCCGTCACCGGTAAGTGCTTCAATACGGCGTGTTCCTGCCGCAACACCGCTCTCAGACACAATCTTAAAGTATCCGATAACTCCTGTATTTGCAACATGAGTACCGCCACAAAGCTCTGTACTGAAGTCACCC
>JBNMLR010000574.1:0-1745 GCA_050874945.1 Butyribacter sp.
ATAATTATAAGAAGACTTATCGTTTTCGTGACGGAAAAAAATATATCGGCATATCAGAGCAGTCTTATCGAAAGACATTATGAGGAAGTTGAAAATATGTACCGTCAGACAAGAGGGTGGCGGCACGATTACCGCACACATATACAGACGATGAAGGCTTATCTGCAGATGAAAGAATATGATAAACTTGATACATATTTAAACGACCTTGAGATTGACCTGACTACTGTTGATACTGTTATAAAAACAGGAAATGTGATGATTGATGCGATTTTAAACAGCAAGATTTCACTTGCCGGCCAGAGAAAAATAAAAGTTGATGCGAAAGCCATCGTGCCGGCAGACTTAAATACTTCTGTTTCTGAGGTCGATTTAAGCATAGTGCTCGGCAATCTTATGGACAATGCGATAGAAGCCTGTCAGAAAATAAAAGATGAGGATAAGAGATTTATCAGGGTTTACATTGATATTCTGAAAGGTCAGCTTTATCTGTATGTTATGAATTCATCGGAGGGTAAGTTAAAGAGAAGCGGAAAGCTGTACCGTTCAACAAAAACAGAAGAATACCACGGTTTTGGTCTGAGAAGAACAGACAAAGTAGTGGAGAAATATGGTGGGTACTTGAACAGGCAGGATGAGGAGGGAGTGTTTGCGACCGAGGTGATGCTGCCATTATAAAACTGCCATAACAAGATATTATTATAAAAAATTAACCATTCGTGCATGAAATGTACCGTTCGTGCACGAATTTATTTTTTGCTTAAAAAAGTGTTATTATATGGAAAATAAAGTGATTGTGAAGCTGATTTTATTATTATATCTTTACAATTTAAGGGAAAATTATGACAGTTTCGCAAATGCCTGATAAGAACAAATCGAAGGAGAGGAAAAAAGAAATGAATGAGAATAAGACGAAGCGTTATGGAGTGATAAGCGATATACTATGGATTTTTGGTCTGATAAAAAAATATTCTCCGTTAGCATTATTTCTTGCAGTGGTTGAGATAATTATGCGAGTGCTGCTGCCGTTTCTTAGTATTATATTATCCAAAGCGGCAGTAGACATTGTCACAGGTGACACAGGAATGAATTTAAACATATTTATACTGCTGCTGTTTGTCTACATCGTGGTGAAAGCTGCCAGTGCAGGAACCGATGGAGGTAAGTATATTCCATGTAACGATATGAGATTTTTGCTTTTGTCGGAAATTTTTTTAAAAAGCCAGAAAGTAGCTTATCAGTGTGGTGAGGGCGGAGAAAATAAAAAGATATATAACAAAGCGGTAGATACATTAGGGAATGAGGGCGATATTGGTGCTACGAGTAATCTGATAAACAGAACGGTATCTATTATCATAAATATTTTATGTTTTGTATTATATTCCGGAGTTATAGGAAGTCTTAATATGTTTATGCTTGCGGTTGTTATCATTTTGTCACTTATAAACTGTTATGCACAGGAGTATGGCATGAAATACTATGAGAGTGTGAGAAAAGAAAGTGCAGAACTTAACAGTAAATATTATTGCATAAGGGGCAATATGGGAAATACAAGTATGGCAAAAGATGTAAGGATGTTTGATATGGATAACTGGCTCTCAAAGCTGAGGGACAATATCATAGGAAAGATAACGGACTTTAATATCAAAAAAGGAAAAGTTACATCCCGTGTCGAAAAAATTGGTTTTTTAATATCCATGTTGTGTGATATGACGATGTATATATATCTTATAAGTAAAGCCGTA
>JBNMLR010000575.1:0-1742 GCA_050874945.1 Butyribacter sp.
CTGCTAACATTATTGTTATAGCTGTGTAAGCATATTATCTTTTATAATTTTATCTGTATATAGAATTTAAAATGGAGGTTTTTATGAAAATCAGAGGTAAATTGATTATTTCGTTTTTAATAATTGCTATCTTTCCGCTCTGTGCGGGTCTTGTCTGTTTTCACCTTATCGTGCAGAACCAGACTGATATATTATCATCTTATTACAGTACCGAAAGTGAGAACAATTATGATTACGGTCTTGTCTTAAATCCGGTGCAGCTTCTCTATAAACTTACTCTTAATGATTACAATAAACTTGTTAAACTCGCTGATGAATGTCCTGACAAATTGCTTGACAAAAAGTTTTTAAATGACACTTCACGCTCTATTTCCTCAAAGGATTCTTTTATTGTTGTTTTTAAAGGTGAGAATGAATATTACATAGGCAATAAAGATTTTTACGGCTGTGTTTCCACGCTGCCGTCTTTCAGCGACTATTCTTACGGCAACAATGACAATATCCTTATTGACCAGAAAAGTTCAACACTCACCCGAGGCAAAGATTTTTATTTTTCTGACGGAACTACGGGACAGCTTTTTCTTATAACAAAACTTTCTAATCTCATACCAAGATGGGAAAGTTCAGTCAGAGACATAGCCATAGCCTTTACGCTTATTCTGTTTATGACTGCCGCTCTCCTTATAATATGGATATATCACAGTATCGTAAAACCTTTGAACATACTTCGTATCGCCACGATGCAGATGGGTGCAGGAAATCTCGACAATCCCGTCCATGTTAATTCCTGCGATGAGATAGGTGTTCTGTGCCGTGATTTCGAGGAGATGCGTATCCGTCTTAAGTCAATGCTTGAGGAACGAATCCAATACGAAAATGACACAAGAGAAATGATGAGCAACATATCACATGACCTTAAAACACCTCTAACTGCCATAAAAGGCTACTCCGAGGGACTTATCGACGGTATAGCAAAAACACCTGAGAAACAGCAGAAATATCTTAAAACCATTTATTCAAAAGCAAACGATATGACATATCTTGTAGATGAATTGTCACTGTTCTCAAAAATCGAGCAGAATTCAATCCCGTACAATTTTGTCACATTTGATATTGCAGAATATCTTGAAAATTATATTGATGCGATTTCTTTTGATTATGAAGCAAACAATATGAACATCTCCTACGAAAACACTGCACCAAAGGGTATCATGGTATCTGCCGACCCTGAGCAGCTCCGCAGAGTTCTAAATAACATTACCGGAAATGCACTAAAATATAAGGACAAAGAACAGGGCAATATAAGAGTGGCTCTCTCCTACAAACCACGCAAAACTAAAAAACCTTTATATCGCCAGATAAACAAAGACGGTACAGATGTAAACCCACCGGTAAAACCGGACGAGTTTGTACGCATAGAAATCTCCGATGACGGTCCGGGTATTTCGGAAAAAGACCTGCCAAACATATTTGACCGTTTTTTCAGGGCAGATGCATCAAGAAATTCCGCCAAGCGCGGAAGCGGTCTCGGTCTCGCCATAGTAAAAAAGATAATACTCGACCACGGCGGAAAGATATGGGCAAAGAGCACCCCCGGCACGGGAACAAGTATTTATTTTACATTGAAAGTAAAAGACGGGCAAAACTGATAATTGCCCGTCTTGTGGTATCACACCTTAAATCTGTAACCAACACCCCAGATAGTTTCAATATACTGTGGCTTCGCCGTACTTTCCTCAATC
>JBNMLR010000576.1:0-1741 GCA_050874945.1 Butyribacter sp.
AGCCCGATCACAGGAGTGGCAGCGGATCTGTCAACAGCACCGGATGAGGCATTTGCCGGGAGAATGATGGGGGATGGAGCTGTTGTTACACCGACAGATGCTATCGTGAAAGCACCGGAGGATGGAGAGGTCGTATTTGTATTTGATACAAAACACGCTATCGGCTTTATGACAGAGTCGGGACTTAGTCTGTTACTTCATATAGGTATAGATACGGTAAAACTTGATGGAAAAGGTTTTGAAGTGTTTGTTGAAAACGGTCAGAAAGTTAAAAAGGGAGAGCCGCTTATGAAGATTGATATTGACTATTTAAAAGAAAATGCACCATCCCTTGTCTCACCTGTCTTGTGCACTGAACTTGAGGATAACCAGAAAGTCCGTCTTTTGAAATCAGGAGATATAAAGGCAGGAGATGAACTTTTTGCCATAGATTTTTATGAGTAGATTTTTTGTGGTAAAATTGTTATTATTTAAGCAGAATTAAATATCAGTCTGACTACTAGTGTACTAACCTGTTGATATTTTGCCAAATAACTTGTATAAATTTCCATCTGCTTCGTTGTCATTAATCACCGTAGCCCGCTACGGCTCATTCTTCCGTCTTGCAGACTGAAAATTTATCCTGAGTTATTTAGCTAAAAGTTAGCAGGCCAGTACACTAGGCTCAAGATGTCGCTTTGCTATGATGTCTTGGGCTGATGGTCATTAAGGATTACATTATGGAGGGGATGAAAAAGGTATGTATAAAATTGTGAGAGTATTAAATCACAATACAGTGATTGCAGCTTTGGATGATTGTGAAAAATTGCCCGTAGGTGGGAAGATTCCAGATAAGGAAGATAAATATCTTTTGATGGGAAAGGGAATTGGTTTCGGAAAAAAGCCGGGAGCAGAGGCAGAACTTAAAGAGGACAGTCGTGCCTACTCACTTCAGGAATGTGGTGAGAGAGGTGATGCAAAGGAGATAGTTGACGAAGTCACGCCTGAGTATCTTGAAACGGCGGATATAGTGCTTAAGGAAGCTGAAAATGTGTTTGGTGACATTGACAGGAATATCCTGTTTTCTCTTGCCGACCATATTTTCTATGCGGTAAAGCGAATGAAAAACGGTGAGAGGATAAGCAATCCGCTGACAGAAGATATAAGGCTTTTGTTTCATATGGAATACAAAGTTGCATCCTGTGTCATACCGGTAATTAAGGAAAAGTTTGGTGTTCTTATAGATGATGATGAGGTGGGATATATAGCACTTCATGTTCATTCAGCGATAGATGATGAGAAAGTTTCAGATGCGATGCAGACCGCAAGGGCAGTCAGACAGTGCGTGGATATTGTTGAAAGGGCAATAGGCAAAAAGATAGATGTAATGTCGCTTGCTTACAACCGTCTTATGAATCATGTCCGTTATATGATAGTCAGGAATATAAAGGGTGAAAAATTAAAAATGAGCCTTAATGACTATATGAGCGTTAAATACCCTGATGAGTTTACGATGGCAGAAAAAATCTGTGATGAGATTTCAGGAATGATAAAACATAAATTAAATAAGGCGGAGATTGGTTATCTTGCCATGCATATATGCCGTGTGACAAGCGGCGAGTTAGAAGCGGAAGAATAGTGCAATAAAAAATAAAATATAAAGGTGAAGAAATATGATATTTGGATTGATATTAGCAGGCGGTGTAGGGAGCAGAATGGGTGCAGACAAGCCGAAACAGTATCTTGAGATAGGAGATAAGCC
>JBNMLR010000577.1:0-1715 GCA_050874945.1 Butyribacter sp.
GGTTTACGGAGATCTTCCGTTAGACAGACCTGACCTTTTCTTCACAGAGGAGACACCGATACACACAAGCAGTCCTTACAGTTCATCTAAGGCTTCAGCAGACCTTCTTGTTCTCGCTTACCACAGAACTTATGGACTTCCTGTAACGATAAGCCGCTGCTCAAACAACTATGGACCATACCATTTCCCGGAGAAACTTATCCCTCTTATGATTGCTAATGCACTCAATGATAAGCCGCTTCCTGTTTACGGAAAAGGTGAAAATGTGCGTGACTGGCTCTATGTTGAGGACCATTGCCGTGCAATCGACCTTATTATCCACAACGGCAGAGTAGGAGAGGTTTACAATGTCGGCGGTCACAATGAGATGACAAATATTGACATTGTTAAGATAATCTGTAAAGAACTTGGGAAACCTGAAAGCCTTATCACATATGTTGCAGACCGCAAGGGACACGATATGCGTTATGCCATCGACCCTACAAAAATCCACAACGAACTCGGCTGGCTTCCTGAGACAAAGTTTGCAGATGGAATAAAGAAGACTATAAAGTGGTATCTTGATAACAAGGAGTGGTGGGAGACTATCATTTCAGGCGAATATCAGAACTACTATGAAAAAATGTACGGAAACAGACAGTAATAAAACAATAAACAAAAATAAAGCAGGGATGTGTGATATTAAACATACATCCCTGTAAATATAAAAGAAAATATAATAAAGTGAGGGAACAGACATGAAGATTTTAGTTACAGGTGTCGGCGGTCAGCTCGGTTTTGATGTGATGAACGAACTTGCAAAGCGTGGCCATGAGGGTGTCGGAAGTGACATTTTAGCTGAGGTTACATCTATTGACGCACCTTATGTGCAGATGGATATAACAGACAGTGATGCCGTTTCAAAAAATATCAAGGAAATCAAACCTGATGCGGTTATCCATTGTGCGGCATGGACAGCGGTTGATGCGGCAGAAGATGAGGACAAGCAGGAAAAAGTTTTTGCGATTAATTCAACAGGAACAGAAAATATAGCAAAAGTATGCAAAGAAATTGATGTTTCTATGATGTATATAAGCACTGACTATGTATTTGACGGTCAGGGAGAAAAACCGTGGGAGCCTGACTGCAAGGATTACAAGCCTTTAAATGTTTACGGCAGTTCAAAACTTAAGGGTGAGCTTGCCGTATCGGGTATTTTAGATAAATATTTTATAGTTAGGATAGCATGGGTATTTGGAAAGAACGGCTCAAACTTTATAAAGACAATGCTCAATGTCGCAAAGACACATGACAAACTTACTGTTGTGAATGACCAGATAGGCACACCGACTTATACATTTGACCTTGCAAGACTCCTTGTCGATATGATAGAAACTGACAAGTACGGTTATTATCATGCCACAAATGAGGGCGGTTATATAAGCTGGTTTGATTTTACAAAGGAGATATTCAGACAGGCAGTAAAACTTGGCAGAACTGAGTACAGTGAAGAAAAAGTTCAGGTAAGCCCTGTTACAACGGCAGAGTACGGTGTATCAAAAGCTGCAAGACCATTTAACAGCAGACTTGACAAGAGCAAACTTGTTAAGAACGGATTTAAGCCGCTCCCGACATGGCAGGATGCAGTTGAGCGTTATTTAAAGGAAATCGAATTTTAATACGAGAGGAGAAAACGATGCCTGTATTTGATTTTAACAGTGTACCTGATGAAGAAA
>JBNMLR010000578.1:0-1705 GCA_050874945.1 Butyribacter sp.
GCACGGCAGCAGTAAGAAAAAGTTAACTATAGGCTATCCTGATATTGAAATAGCAAATCTATATATGTCAGGAAAAAAGGCAGATGCGTATTTTGAGGGAGTAGTAAAAAATACGGTAGATACATCGGTGTCTGATATAAAATTAAATTTATATTACGGTGATTCCGATACGGCATTTAAAACCGAAAATATTGGTAAGATTGTTCAAGGTGGTGGAGGTGTCAGCTTTAAAGTTGCAATACCGTCAGAATATCTTGAAACAAATCCTGCCGCTGACAGTTGTATTCGTGTTGAAGCTGTTTCAGATGCAAAAGAGTTAAATTATGCAAATAATGAAAAAACTTATATAATAGCTCAGAATGAAAAAAGTAAGATACGGTTTGACAAGACAAAGTTAAGCCTAAATGCAGGAGACAAGGATAAGATAAGCATTGCATATTCTGATATTGATACAATAGAGCAGAATATAAAATGGTCGTCTGACAATGATGATGTTGTATCAGTTGATATTGCAGGAAACATAACAGCATATAAGAGTGGAAAGGCAATGGTAACGGCTAAATTAGGAGATGCAGAAGCGGACTGTGAGGTTACTGTTCTGTCCGATAAAGATAAGATAAAAGCAGTCACATTAGATAAAGAAAAAATGTCCCTTGAAATCGGTCAGAGAAGTACGCTTAAGGCACAGGTATTCCCTGAAAGCATAAGTTATTCGGATTTTATATGGAAAAGTTCCGACGACTCTGTAGCAAAAGTATCACAGAAAGGTGTTGTTACGGCGGCAGGGGCAGGAACGGCAACTATAACAGCAGCTACGGCAGACGGAATGTATAATGAGAAATGTATTGTAAATGTTTTGCTATCTGAGAATGCTTCATTTGTGATGAGTTTTGAGGGTGGAGAGCAGGCGGTAGGAAATGCACCGTCTGTGATTGCGGCTGTTGGTGACAGTATTGTCAATCTGCCTGAAAATACATTTACCAAAGCAGGAATGGAATTTGCAGGCTGGAGTGATGGAAAGGATATTTATAAGGCAGGAAGTTCGTACCGTGTGCCATACAAAAATGTTAAGTTTACGGCGAGATGGAGCAAAAACGGAGTGATGCAGTATATTATCAATGCCAATGCAGGAGAACACGGTAAGATTTCACCGTCAGGACAGACAGCGGTTGACAGTGGTAAAAGCATGACTTACAGCATCGCTGCGGATACAGGCTATCAGATAAAAGACATTCTGGCAGACGGAGAGAGTATTGGTAAAAAAGACAGTTATACATTTATAAATGTCGATAGTGACCATACGATAACAGCTACATTTAAAAAAGCTCCTGATGAAAAAATAACTGTTAGAAAGATAACATTAAACAAAACAGAGGCTGGTATGTATGTTGGTGATACGCTTATGCTCACGGCTGGTGTGACACCTGAAAATGCGACAAATAAAACTTTCAGATGGGTGTCTGAAAACAGCGGTGTTGCCGTTGTTGATGGGGACGGAAAAGTGACGGCTGTAAGTGCCGGAACGGCAGTCATAAAGGCGAAAGCAAATGACGGAAGTTATGTGTATGCGTCTTGTGTGGTAAGCGTGTTGAAAAAAGCCGAGCCGACGCCTGATAACACGGTATCGCCGAGTGTAACACCTGTTCCGACAAATGATGGAAATACGGACGATACGCAGAGAACACCATTACCATCCGCAAGTGCC
>JBNMLR010000579.1:0-1688 GCA_050874945.1 Butyribacter sp.
GCACATTCCCTGCAAAGAATTATATTTACAGCGAGCCATACGGTATAGTCTTAATCCTCGCACCGTGGAACTACCCTGTCAATCTGTCACTCTGCCCTCTGGTCGGTGCGATTGCAGCCGGTAACTGTGCAATTTTAAAATGCTCTAAGAGCAGTCTTATGACCTCAGATTTAATTCAGGACATTATAAACAATACATTCGACAATAACTATATATACTGCACAGACGCAGATATAGATTACGATGCGGTTCTTAATCAGAAATATGACTATATCTTTTTCACCGGAAGTCCTGCTGTCGGAAAAAAAATAATGAAAAAGGCGAGCGAAAATCTCACTCCTGTTTCGCTTGAACTCGGCGGAAAAAGTCCCTGCATAATAGACGAAACAGCCGACCTTAAACTCGCTGCCAAAAGAATAGCATGGGGCAAATTTTTAAATGCCGGACAAACCTGCATCTCCATAGATTATGTACTTGTGCATGAAAAAGTTAAAAATATATTTATAAAGGAACTTTACAGAGAGATAAAACACCGCTATGATAACGCTGCATTTAACAGCTCTTATCCAAAAATAATAAACAGACACCACTATAACCGTCTGAAAAAACTGCTTGCATCAGAGACAAAAATTATCGGCGGTGCTTGCAATGACACTGAGCGGAAAATCGCACCTGCAATTCTACCCGACACAGACTTTGACAAGCCTGTAATGCAAGAAGAAATCTTCGGACCATTGCTGCCTATAATAAGCTATCGCAATTTAGATAAGATGATACGAACCTTGAAAACAAAAGAAAAGCCACTCGCCTGCTATGTATTTACACACAAAAAAACCACCGCCAATAAGATAATACACGAAGTATCTTACGGCGGCGGCTGTATAAACGATGTTGTCATACACATCTCAAACCACAATCTCCCATTTGGCGGAGTAGGCAACAGCGGTATAGGCGGCTATCACGGAAAGTACAGTTTTGAAACATTCAGCCACAGAAAGAGTGTTGTCAAAAACAGCGGCAAATTTGATATACCACTCAGATATGCGCCTTACGGTACACTTAAATACCAGCTTTTGAAAAAATTTTTGTAAAATGCAGTTATTTCTATCAATTTGTATATATAAACGCAGTCATATTACACAAACTTAACTGACTTTCTCCTCCGGCAGCCACTTACGAAGCATCTTGTAAAGGTCACCGATAATAATCGGCTTCGTGAGAAAATCACTCATTCCCTTACTTATAAGTTCTTCCTTTACTCCTTTCATTGCATCGGCTGTCAGTGCAATGACCGGGAGTTTACTTTTCTTTTCATCATCTAATGCCCTGATATGTGCCGTTGTCTCTACTCCGTCCATACCCGGCATGAAATGATCCATAAACACGAGATCATAGTCATTTTTATCTATCAGCTTAAGTGCTTCCTCGCCACTCTCAGCCGTGTCAATATGCATCTTTGTCGGCTCCATCAACGCCTTTGCAACAAGCAGATTTAATTTGGTATCATCCACGACAAGGATATGTGCATCAGGAGCAACAACCACCGAAACTTTTTTCTCCTCCGCATCTTCCTCCTCATATCTGTAATCTTCCAATCTGCCCGCCGGAGACCAGTCCTCAATAATAATAGGAATTGCAAATGTAAATGTACTTCCCTTTCCATACTCACTTCTGACACTCACAACACC
>JBNMLR010000580.1:0-1687 GCA_050874945.1 Butyribacter sp.
GTGCATCTACATTATTTGCCTCTTTTAAAACAGGCATATATGCAGAGCCGCACGCAAACTGTATGTTATTTTCTTTTTGTGTAAACCACTTAATGAAAACACATGAGGCATACTCGTGTTTTTCATCGGACTTTGTGACTGCCATATCAGCACCCTGCTGTACTTTATAATTTTCCCCGCCTGACATTATAGGTGCAGACAAAACTTCGTAATCTATCTTGTGTTCTCCGTTGTCATTTTCAACATTGTCAGGAAAATACATGGCTGACATTGACGAACCTGTATAGGCAAGAATATCTCCCGTTTTTACATCATCTGAGCGAAACTTTCCAAGCGCAGTAAAATACCCTTTTACAAACGGAACATAATAATTTTTCCACAAACGCTTTATTAGTTTCCTGTCTGTATTGAATTTTACTTTTCCGTTATTTACTTCAAAAATCTCACTGCCAAGCTGCTTCATGCCTATGACAAAATAATTTGACATTGAGTCACGCCCGTAAAAAGCCTTACCGTCATTTTTCTTTTTTGGTGTCTTTTCATCTGTCCACTTATAGTAACGCTCTGCGACCTTTGCAACACCCTCGATAGTCTTTAACTCATCAAGTGATGAACCGGTCTGCTTTGCAAACGGCTCCCAGTCGGTCTTATTTATCATCATAACTTCCGTAGACTTTGCAACCGGAAAAAGATATAATGCATCATTCTGTTCTAAATATCCCTCCTCTATATATGAGTCAACATATTTATCCAGTTCACTTTTTGAAAAATACTTTGTCAGATCCGCTATCTTCCCTTTTTGCTGTGCATAATAAGCCGTATCTGCATAAGATGAAAATATATCCGGAAGTTTGTCTGCCCCGACTTTTCCGTCAATGGAATCCGACACTGCCGCTGCAAGTTCTGCAACTGACCCCTGACTGAATCCCTGAACATTTATCCCAACTTCCTTACCTTTTGTCGCATTAAATTCTTTGACAAGCTCATCAAATGCAGCCTGCTGAATACCATTGTAATAATGCCACACTTTTATGTAAACCGGGTTTTCAGGGTCTAATTTAACTTCTGCTGTTTTATTTTCTGATGTATTTTTCTTTGTGCTTCCACAGGCACTAAATACCAATGCCATTAAAATAAATCCCAGAATAATCTTAGCCGTATTTTTCTTTCTCATTTGTACTGCTCCTTATTTTAATATTTTGCCGCAAAATAACATATTACGGCTCCAAATATACTTATGACCGCAAATCCGATACCTATTGATATAAGCCATACCCATGTCGGTATTGATTCATTCACTATAAAAAAGTCCGCCGGATTTTTTGCATTAAACTTTATCTGAACCTTATCGCCCTTTTTCCAGATGTCTCTGGCATAACCTATCTCAGACTCCTCCTGTACTATACGATTGCCGTCAAAAAAGGCAAAAGTCGGATAATAATTATAGCTGTCACCACTTGCACTTATACGTCTTACACTTTCAACTGTTCCTGCCGCAATCTCAGTACAGTCTGTTCTCTTGCGTTCAAGCTCTTTCTTAGACCTTACCGCCAGACAGATAAGAACAATCGCTGCGACCAAAAATGCCACCATCAATACTATTCCTATTATTAAATCCATAGTGCTCCAATCTTCATTTTAATTTTATATTATTTTAACTTTTCTTTATATTTTTTCAATATACAAC
>JBNMLR010000581.1:0-1687 GCA_050874945.1 Butyribacter sp.
CCTGTAAACACACTGTCATCTGCTGCAATGCAGCTTTTGTTTAATCCGCATCAAAACTACCCTATTATATCGTTCTGAAACCTCGACAGATGCTCATACGGAAGAATCTGTCTTCCACGGTAAAGTCCGCAGCCGTCATTTATAAGACTGTTGTTTACCGCCGAAAACATATTTACATCAAGTTGTGAGAGTTCAAGTTTCTGAAGTTTCATTCCACGCTCGTATGCCTCATCAAAATAAATGCATTCACCCTTTGGAATCATGTCTCTCCTCGCTCTGTCATGTTCCTGCTTTTTCTCATAACCGAGGTGATTTGCAGGTCCTATCTCCGCATTGTCATCCATTGTCTTTGTTCTAAGCTGCACTTCCATAAAGCATCTTGCGATATTGTCATAAAATGTTATGTGAAGCGACTGATATTCACTGCTCTCACCATTTGATATATAATCCCTGTAATAAGGACGGACTTCATCGTCAAGAAGTTCTGACGAACTCTCCGATACACCTCTTGCAGGCTCGGCAGTAAATCCTCTCTCCTCCAAAAATCCGAGAAGTTCATTTGCTATCTCATAAAGGATTTTCATCTCCTGCTCATCCCTGTCCTGCCCCTCTTTCAGGTGGCATTTCGGCATTGAAATAACTATCCTGTAGGCTATTATATCCCTGAAACAGCTAAGCCTGTCTTTTAATTCCGAAACAGGCGGAAACTTTTTGTTTTCCATATAATAATCATAAATATACTCAACGATATATCCGTTAAATTTCTCCTCGGCACGGATAAGCGACTTGATACGGCCTTTAAATGTAAACGCAAGATACGGGTATTTCTTTGCCATATACATATAAAAGTCCCTTATCTTCTGTGACTGTGCAGTCAAAAATTCATTGTGTTCAAGAAGTTCTAAAATCTGTATGAGAAAATTACAATGCATCATATCCACTTCATTGCGGCTTGTCTTTGCCTCTTTTCTTAAATCCTCAATATATTTCTGTATTATCCTGAAAACCGTATCTCCTGAATACAGATAATCGTTTAGTGTAATCATTTTATCCCACTTTCCGCCCGTAATTGAAAGTATATCAATACCATCTTGTCATTGGCAATTCGTTATTTACATCATTTGTAAACACTATCTGATGCAAATCTATTATACCATTCATAAATGTAGCAGCACAAGCACAAAGATAAAGCTCCCACATTCTTGCAAATTTCTCGTCAAACATTTCTACCACTTCCGCTCTGTGCTTCTGAAAATTCTCATTCCAGCAAAGAAGCGTTTTATTGTAGTGTCGTCTTAGGCTTTCTATATCCACCGTATAAAATCTAAGTTCTCCTGCAATCTGCATTATCTCCCTGAGACTTGGTATAACTCCGCCCGGGAATATATATTTCTTGACCCATGCATCGCCCGGATATTCTTTCAATGCACTTATAAAATGAAGCACAAATACACCGCCCGGTTTTAAGACACTCTTAACACATTGCATAAATTCCTCATAATTTCCCCTGCCGACGTGCTCTATCATGCCGACACTTACAACCCTGTCAAACTCCATATGCTGTTTTGGCAAATCCCTGTAATCAAGAAGTTTTACTTTAAGCCTGTCCGAAAGATTTTCATCTTTGATACGCTGTTCAAATTTTGCTTTCTGCTCCCTGCTCAATGTAATTCCGACACCTTTTATA
>JBNMLR010000582.1:0-1683 GCA_050874945.1 Butyribacter sp.
GGTGGAGATATAGAGAGTATGAATGAATATATAAATGATGTTGCATTACGCACATTCAGTTCATTTGATACAGGAAAACATACATCAGATAAAAAAGCACCTGAGAATTTTTTTCACGGCTTTGTTTTAGGACTTATGGTAGACCAGTCAGAAAACTATATCATAACCTCAAACCGTGAGAGTGGTTTCGGAAGATATGATATAATGCTTGAACCAAAAGACAAAAAGAGCAAAAAATATCCGGGGATTGTCATAGAATTTAAGGTGATAAATCCGAGAAAAGAAAAGTCACTTGAAGAAACTGTCGAAGCTGCATTAAAACAGATAGAGGAAAAGAATTATGATGCAGAACTGATAAAACGTGGAGTGAAAGAGGAAAACATACATCATTACGGCTTTGCGTTTAGAGGTAAAGAAGTGTTGATAGATGGCAGGTAGATAGTTTAGTACTGTTTAGTCACAAGCTTGACACAAGCCGTTAAGATATGTGCAAACGATTAAATTTTATTGGATTTTAGTAATTTTGTTTAAGATATAAAATTAGCAGGAGGATGGATATGGCGAGAACGGTAAGTATAGGAACGCAAGACTATGAGAAACTGATACAGAGAAACTGCTTTTATGTAGATAAAACGGGTTTTATAAAAGAATGGTGGGAAAGCGAAGATGAGGTTACACTCATAACCCGTCCACGCCGATTTGGAAAAACATTAAATATGAGTATGCTGAACTGTTTTTTCTCAAACAAATATGCAGACAGAGGGGATTTATTTGAGGGGCTTGACATTTGGAAAGACGAAAAATATCGTGAGATACAGGGGACATATCCGGTGATATTTTTGAGTTTTGCTGAGATAAAACAGAATAATTATAATGATGCAGTTGAGAAAATTAAGAGAATAATATGTGAGATGTGTCAGCAGTTTGATTTTTTGAAAAACTGGGATGGATTAACAGAAACGGAAAAGAAAAATATCAGTAATATTAGTTATGATATGAGTGATGTTATGGCACAGGATTTGATAAAAAATATATCAAATTACCTAAACAGATATTATGGAAAAAAAGTAATTATACTTCTTGATGAATATGACACACCGATGCAGGAAGCGTATGTAAACGGTTATTGGGATAAACTTGTTGATTTTACGAGAAGCCTTTTTAATTCAACATTTAAGACAAATCCGTATTTAGAGCGGGCAATAATGACCGGTATAACGAGAGTATCTAACGAGAGCATTTTTTCTGACCTTAATAACCTTGAGGTAGTTACTACATTGACACCAAAGTATGAAACTGCATTTGGATTTACAGAAGAAGAAGTGTTTAATGCACTTGATGAGCAGGGATTACCGGATGAAAAGGCAGATGTAAAAAATTGGTATGATGGTTTTATTTTTGGAAAACAAAAAGATATTTATAATCCGTGGTCAATAATCAATTTTTTAGATAAAAAAGAGTATAACACTTACTGGGCGGACTCAAGTTCAAACGGACTTATAAATAACCTTATCCAAAAAGGAAGTCCAAGTATAAAAATGATGATGGAGACGCTTTTAAAAGAAAAAACGATAGAGGTGCCGATAAATGAACAGATAGTATTTTCAGAACTTGATTATTTGGAGGACGCAGTGTGGAGCCTTATGCTTGCGAGTGATTATCTCAAAGTGGTATCAGCAGAAC
>JBNMLR010000583.1:0-1682 GCA_050874945.1 Butyribacter sp.
ATCTATCATATTGAAAATGATATGGTTTCTTTTAAAAATGAGACAAAAAATGATTATGGCAGTCTTGAATTAGACACTTCTTTTTATAAGCCTGTATTTTACTGTCAGCTTACGGCGGGAAGTGTCGTAAATATAAAGCCTGAGCTTGTCTTAGAAGCTATGGCAAAGATGAACGGATTTGAGTATGATACGCTTGACTATCAGATACACAGGCTTGAAATGTATGCTGATAAGACGGCAAAAAAAGGAGAGGTACATCTGCTCTATTCTGAAACACCGTGCAGCCTTGTACCTTTATCAGAGTTTGGAAAACAGGAGATGGCTTAAATAATGGCAAATCAGTTACTAATAACTAAAAAAGACGGTGCGGTACTGTCGGTGCGGGTCGAGGACGGAAAGGTCGCACAGATACAGGCACAGCCTGAGGATGCGGGTTCGCTTCTCGGTGATATATATGTCGGCAAGGTCAGAAATATAGTCAAAAATATAAATGCGGCTTTTGTCGAGTATGAGCAGGGAAAGATGGGGTATCTCTCACTTGATGCAAAAGTTTGTCCTATACATACTGACGGTGTCGTATCGGACGGGACAAGAGTGCTTATAGGTGATGAGATAATCGTCCAGATAGAGAGAGAGGCGGTAAAAACAAAGCCGCCGACACTTTCGGGAACACTTAATTTTCCGGGAAAATATGTCGTGCTGATATACGGCGAGAGAACGGTCAGTATATCGTCAAAGATAAAAGATGCCGAGAGAAAACAGCAGCTCAGGGAATTTCTCAGAGATAATATAGACGGTGATTACGGTTTTGTGGCAAGGACAAACTGTAAAGATGCTTCAGAGGAAAAAATCTTAAATGAGATAACATTTCTTAAACAGCAGCTTGAAGACATAAAAAAATTTGGTGTGCACAGGGCAAAATTTAACTGCCTTTACCATGCCCCTGACGCTTATCTGTGCGATATAAGAGACTCCTATGATTCACTGCTTGAAAGCATAATCACGGACGATGATGAAATTTTTAACAGGATAATGGAGTTTACGAAGATATACCAGCCGGAGGATATAAAAAAGATAAAACGCTGGGATAACGCCGACGGAAAACTTGATGCTGTCTATGATGTTACAAAGACATTAGAACACGCACTCATGCCTAAAGTCTGGCTTAAAAACGGCGGTTATCTCGTGATACAGCCTACGGAGGCACTTGTGTCCATTGATGTGAACACAGGCAAAGCAATCTCAAAAAAGAAAGATGTGCAAAAAACATTTTTAAAAGTCAATCTCGAAGCAGCAACACAGATAGCAAGGCAGTTAAGGCTCAGAAACCTGTCAGGAATGATACTCATAGATTTTATAGATATGAAAGATGCAGACTATAACAAACAGCTTATGGACAGACTCAGAGCCGAGTTTGCGAAAGACCCGGTAAAAACGATACTTGTCGATATGACAAAACTCGGACTTGTCGAGGTTACGAGAAAAAAAGTCAGGAAATCACTTTATGAGCAGATAAGGGACGCGGAGAGTGTTACCAAAGCAGATTTATAAAAAAATATTCTACCACAAAAAGATACTCAACAATACAATGAGCAAACTCAAGTATTGTTGAGTATTTTTATGGCTGAATTGTTACCAATTTTCACAAAATTTTATTGAAAAGATGTTAAGTTTTTGGTAAA
>JBNMLR010000584.1:0-1682 GCA_050874945.1 Butyribacter sp.
AAAACTCACTGAGGAAGAAAAGAAAGCTTATACCGTTGTACTGACCGGTCATCTGAGGATGGCAGCAGCAAGATTTCCGTACGGAATGACGGGAACACAGCTTGATGCCATAGCGAGAGAACCTTTATGGCAGTATGGGATGGACTATAATCATGGAACAGGTCATGGCGTGGGATATATCTTAAATGTTCATGAGGGACCAAACGGTATAAGCTGGCAGATGAGAAATAAAAAACGTCCATATGCCGTATTTGAAGAGGGTATGATAACTTCAAATGAACCCGGTTTTTATCCTGAGGGAAAATTTGGAATTCGTCATGAAAATCTTATTTTATGCCTTAAGGACGAGAAAACACAATACGGGCAGTTTATGAGATTTGAAAATCTTACTTTTGTTCCATTTGACTGGGATGCTATTGATGTGAGGTATATGACTGAAAACGATATTTGCATATTAAACGCATATCACAAAGCCGTATATGAAAAAATCTCACCGTTTTTAAGCGGGGATGAAAAAGCATGGCTTAAAGAAAAGACAGGAGAACGCCTTATAAAAAATTAACTGCATCACCTTTAACAAGTATTAAAAATGGAATGTGCGGGAAACATAGTGATATAAGATATTTAAAATAAAACGGAAAGGCATTAAAGCATGGTAAACGAGGATAAAGTTAGGATAATGACGGCAATGGCAAGAGAGGAAAAAAAGTATGGCAGCGAGATTATAGAGAATATGATGTTTTTTAAAAAAGATTATGTCCGCAGTCATGTGCTCGCCGTATTATGGAGCTACACAATAGCATATTTTTTGTTGTTTTTTCTGATAATATTTTATAATATTAATTATATACTGCTGAACTTTGTTGTAATCGATTATCTGACTGTTGGAATGGTTATGCTGTTTTCATACGCACTGCTGTTTTTTATGTGTGTGCTAATATCAAGGATACATTATCTGCAAAAATATGATGATGAGTGCATGAGACTGGAAAAATATTACGACAATGTATTAAAATTAAAGAAAATTTATGCCGAGGACGGGAAGGAGACAGAGGATGTCAATACTGCTGGAAATTAAAGAATATATTCAAAAATTTTATCAGAAATATGCTGCCGTGCTAAATGTAATATTTCGGTTTTTAGCCGCATTTATCACATTTTTTGCGACAAATCGTGTGATAGGATTTAACCCGTATCTTGACCATACATACACGGAACTTGTTTTTGCTGCTGTTTCAGTGGTGTTTCCGGCACAGATACTTCTTTTCTTTGAAGCGGTGTTTATAACATTGCATATACTGTATGTTTCGCATTATCTTGCGTTTGTTACAGCCATAATTTTTGCAATATTGTATTTTGTGTATGTCAGGTTTATACCAAAAGACGGCTATGTCATTTTATCAATGCCTGTACTTTCATCTTTTGGAGTGCCATACATACTTCCGATACTGCTTGGAATTATCGCAGATCCGATAGCGATAATCCCTGAGTCGATAGGTGTTATCATTTACCATTATTTACAGAATGTCATATCAGTTGTAAGCACATCCACGGAGGACAGCATCAATCTTTACCACCTTGTGTTGAAACAGACTTTTAATGATAAAGAACTTTATATAACGCTGATCGTCTTTTCAATAGTTACGATATTTGTCTATTTTATCAGAAATTCTAAAATAGAC
>JBNMLR010000585.1:0-1652 GCA_050874945.1 Butyribacter sp.
GTATCATGGCTTTCATATTTTACATCAATGTCCTCGACAAAAGGCAGTTTATTTATGCCATACAGTTTATTGTATATTCCAAAAACCAGTTCATTGTCGGAAAATTTTCTGCTAAATACACTCTTTTCTATTTCACTGTCCGAATATACACTGTTCCCCTCTATCTTCACCGTATCTATATGAAACCAAAAATATAATACAAAAATGATTACAATTACAACACAGAGCGTTGCAAAGAAACGTTTTAGTATCCTCATAAACTGTTTAACCTCTTTTCTCTTTTTGAAACACCGAGTACGATTCCCATCTCCGCCATCATTATCATCGCAGATGTTCCACCGTAACTTATAAACGGAAGCGGTATTCCTGTTGACGGTATCGAATTTGTCACAACAGCAACATTTATGACTACCTGTATCGAAAGCTGCAGCATTACCCCGGCACACAGCATCGTGCCGAATATGTCCTTAGCTTTATAACCTATCTGTATAACTTTAAAGAACAGTATTATAAATGCGATAATGACGCCTGCCGCACCTACAACACCAAGTTCCTCGCAGATTACCGAAAATATCATATCATTGTATGCCTCAGGTATATAGCCGAGTTTTTGCACACTGTTTCCTATGCCGTTGCCAAACAATCCGCCTGTAGCGATAGCATACAATCCCTGCTTTATCTGATGTGCATTTTCATTTGTCTCCACATGAAGCCATATCTGTATCCTCTCCATACGGAAAGGGTCACCGAAAATTATATAAAGAGCCGCCGCCATTGCCATAACGACTATACATACAACAAAATATCCGTTTTTATTGCTTGCTATAAAACACATTCCCACACTTATGCCTGCCACTACTATCGCAGAACTTAAATTTTCTTTGGCAATCACCGCTATAAGCGGAGTTGTAAATGCCATAACCTTTAAAAAGCCTGAGAATGTGTCAAAAATACTTCTGTTTATGTATGCCACATATGATATAAATATTATGACAACTATCTTTGTTATCTCTGACGGCTGGAACTGAACCGGTCCAAATCTCAGCCATCTTCTCGCACCATTATAGTCGACACCGATAAAAAGCACGGCAACCTGCATGAAAAGTGCGATAACATATAAGATATGCACTACTCTTATTTTTTTGTCTTTTGAAAAAATCTTCCTTATAAAAATATGGTAATCAAAACCTGCAACAAAAAGCATCATTGCACAGCCTGCCAAAAGCCCTGCCGCCTGTGATTTCACAAATCTAAGCTCTGAGCCGAGCAGCATGGCATTGTAAACTCCGGCACTTCTTATCATGACTACCCCAAAGACTGCTATTCCTATCGTCAGTGCAATGAGTACATAGTCATATTTAGAGTAAATCTTTTCTTTCCTCGGTCCGGTTGTCTTTTCCTTACTCCAGGCTGTTGACATACTCCTTAAATAGCTTACCTCTCTCCTCAAAGTTTTTAAACATTCCCCAGCTTGCACAGGCAGGTGACAATAATACCGCATCCCCGGAAACCGCCTGTTCACTGCTTACTTTCACTGCTTCTTCTAATGACTCTGTCATTATGACATTATCAAAGCCTGCTTTTTTAGCAGCAGCAGCTATCTTATCCTTTGTCTGTCCGAGAAGCACAAGTGCTTTTACTTTATCTCCAAA
>JBNMLR010000586.1:0-1649 GCA_050874945.1 Butyribacter sp.
CCTTATGAGGTTGTGACAAAAAACAGTATGAGGGAACGGATAAAAGATTTTTGGAAAAATAACAGGGCATTCTGAAAAATAATAGCCTGCCGGGGGCATTATGATGAATAAATAACCCAGCAGACATAATAATACCCCTCTTTACCGAACAAATAAAATTTCAATAAAGAGGGGTATTTTTAATTTTGCCTGCTGTCACATCAACATTTCAGCCTGCAACTGATATTATCTTTTAGTAAAGCTGACATTCGCAAGCTGCCTTTGCTATTTGCTTACGAACGATAATCTCCGTTAATCTTAACATAATCATAAGTGAGGTCACATCCCCATGCTTTCGCACTTGCATCTCCCTGTCCGAGGTCAATATCTATAAATATCTCATCCTTTGCAAGTATCTTTGCGGCTTCGTCCTCCGAGAACTCAACACCTGCTCCGTTTTCGCATACTTTCACGCTTCCGACTTCTGAGCGAAGTGAAACACTGACTTTTGCAATATCAAAATCAGCTTCTGCATATCCGATTGCACAGAGTATTCTTCCCCAGTTTGCGTCCTCACCAAACATTGCACACTTAAACAATGGGCTTCTGATAACACTCTTTGCCACGATTATTGCCGTTTCAATATCAGGTGCTCCCTCGCAGGTACACTCAAGAAGTTTTGATGCTCCCTCACCGTCTGATGCAAGCATCTTTGTCATATTTGACATTACGATATAAAGAGCCTGTCTGAATTTGTCATAGTCCCCGCCCTCGGCTGTGATTTCCTTATTTCCGGCAAGACCATTCGCCATTACGCTTACCATATCATTTGTGGATGTATCACCGTCAATGCTGAGACAGTTATATGTAACCTTTACTATATCGCTGAGTGCTTTCTGAACCATCTCTGTTGTAACCGCCACATCTGTTGTAACAAAATTAAGCGTTGTTGCCATATTAGGATGAATCATTCCGCTACCCTTTGCCATACCGCCGAGATGACACACCTTTCCGTCTATCTCAAACTCTACCGCAACTTCCTTGCGAACGGTATCTGTTGTCATTATCGCATCTGCTGCCGCCGTATGCCCCTCTGCTGTCATTCCGTCAACAAGCTTCTGCATATAATCTTCAAAAGGTTTTACTGAAAGTCTCTGTCCGATAACACCTGTTGAAGCAACGATTACTTCCTCCGGTTTGATTCCCACGGCATCTGCAAGAAGATTTGAAACTTTTTCAGCTATCTCCTCGCCGTCTGCATTACAGGTATTTGCATTTTTTGAATTAACGATAACAGCCTTTGCCTTACCGCCGCTTTTTTCAAGGTGTTTTTTAGTAACAATGATAGGTGCACCTTTTACTTTATTCTGAGTGTAGACACCAGCCGCATTGCACTCCGTCTCACTATAAA
Source organism: Butyribacter sp. (assembly GCA_050874945.1). Taxonomy (GTDB): domain Bacteria; phylum Bacillota; class Clostridia; order Lachnospirales; family Lachnospiraceae; genus Butyribacter. The sequence goes on from JBNMLR010000586.1 coordinate 1,391, forward strand.
CAACACCAAGATCAAACTTTTCCTTAACCGGATTTATTCCACAGTTAAGTCCGTTTGCAACAAATCCTTTGGCAGCGCACACACCGCCCTCGATATATTTGTATCCGTCAAAAATCTCTTTTGTCATGTAGAGCCTCCTGTTTTTTATTATTAAACACTTTCTATGAAGATAATGCCTTTTCATAAACCACACACAAAGCTAAAACTTCGCAGTTTTCTGTTTATAAGTGTTTTTTTATATTAATTATTTGTTGTACTA
>JBNMLR010000587.1:0-1637 GCA_050874945.1 Butyribacter sp.
ATCTCATTATGTTCGGATGGACTTGAAAACCTTGATATTGATTCCATTAATCAGAAAACTTTTGCAGATACAACCGATAAATGGAAACAGTTAAGACAGAAAAAAAAGATTTCAAAAGGTGCTACGGCATACAAACTTATCACAAGTGATAACTGGTCAGTCGTAATACCGCTCACAAAGAAGCAGTACAGAAAACTTTATAAGAAAGACAGTATAAGCGTTGTTATTAAAAAAGATAACAACAGGCTTACGCCGTCAGTTACGACTTTTACGGAAAAAGCAAAGTATTACGCAAAACTCGAGTTCACTAAGGATATGATAAATTATATTGATAACAGATACCTTGATATTCAGCTTGAGTTTGATGAGGTGGCAGGACTTAAGATTCCTGTATCTTCCATTATTAAGAAAAAGTTTTATATGGTGCCTGAGGAGTATATCACCAATGGAGGAGATGACGGAAGTACGGGTGTGATGCTTAAAACATACGATAAGCATGGAAACCAGCATAATACATTCAAAAAAGCTAAAGTTTATTATAAGGATGAAAAAAACAGATGCTATATAGATGCCAGATTATTCTCAGTAGGTGACATTATAGTGGCGGATGTTTCCGCAAATGGAAGTGAACTCAGTCTTACAAGAACGGCAAGACTTGATGGTGTGTATTATTGCAATAACGGTTATTGCACTTTTAAGAGGATAGACATAACATATTCAAATTCCGAATATGCCATTGTACCTGAAGATGCAATATACGGTCTGCAGATATATGATCATATAATTCTTAATCCTGATCTTGTTAAGGAAGACGAGATAATCTGATATTAAGTACATAAATATATTAAAATCGAAAGTCAGGCGGATATTCGCACTCCACTATACTGTTTGCCTGATAGCGTTAAAATGAATATCGTAATATGGAGGTAATAATAAATGGTTAAAGAAAATCTTAAGGAAGTAGAAGAGAAAATAACGGCTGCCTGTGAGAGGGCTGGCAGAGACAGAAAAGAAGTCACTTTGATAGCTGTAAGCAAAACAAAACCGATGGAAATGATAGAAGAAGCTTATTCTGCCGGAAAGAGGGATTTCGGTGAAAATAAAGCACAGGAAATGAAAGAAAAACATGACTTACTGCCTAACGATATAAAATGGCACTTTATAGGTCATCTTCAGACAAATAAAGTAAAATATGTTGTAGGCCGTGCAACTCTCATACATTCCGTAGATTCCCTGCATTTGGCAGAGGCGATTGAAAAAGAAAGCGAGAAGAAAAATCTCATTTCAGATATTCTTATAGAGGTTAATGTGGCGTGCGAAGAATCAAAATTTGGTCTTAAAACGGATGAAGTTGAAAAACTCGTGCGAGATGTTGCAAAACTCCCGCATATTAGAGTCAAAGGCTTGATGACGATAGCACCATTTGTCGAAAATGCTGAAGAAAACAGAAATATTTTCAGAGAATTAAAAACATTATCTGTTGACATAGCAGCCAAAAACATTGATAATATTAGCATGGATATTCTTTCTATGGGTATGACCGGAGATTATGAGGTGGCTGTTGAAGAAGGAGCTACACTTGTACGTGTGGGTACCGGAATTTTTGGTGAAAGAAATTATTCAATATAAAGGAGGAC
>JBNMLR010000588.1:0-1628 GCA_050874945.1 Butyribacter sp.
GTCAAGAGGTTTTAAAGTGAGGGCTCCAAAAGGATAAGAGCCGAGTGTGTCAGAGACGGAAAGTCCGGTAATGGCTGTCTGTCCTGAGTTTACAAGACTGATTATATAAGTGATGGTGCTTTCGGCATCGTAAGTTGAAATAACGGCTGTTTTTTCGGCAGTTATAGCTTCGATGATTTCTCCTGTGGTTATATTAGAAACGGTAGATGTTCCGTTATGCGAAAGTGTAGCCTGATTAAAAAAGAGTGCCATAGGTTTTCCTCCTGTATATAAATAAGGTTAAAGAAGATATATTGCAAAAATTTGGAATATTCTGTCTTTAATAAGAATATATTCACGATTTTTTTGTGTGTTACATAAAACGCTTTTTGAGTTTATGTTTATGTATTAACTGTAAAAAAATGTTTAATAAAATGTAAAATACTATAGTTTTTTGTATAAAAAAATGTTAATATATGTGTTATCATTAAAAAAGCGGAGGAGATGTTCTCGTGTATGACAGATTAACCAGAAAAGATGTTGAAAAAATGCAAAAGGAGGTAGAGGAAAGAAAACTTGTTGTCAGAAAACAGGCACTTGAAGATGTCAAAGAGGCAAGGGCACAGGGAGACTTGAGCGAGAATTTTGAATATAAGGCGGCAAAGCAGTTCAAAAACAGAAACGAAAGTCGTATCAGGTATCTTGAAAAGATGATAAAGACTGCAAAGATTATTGAGGATGATTCTGACGAAAGTCAGGTGGGACTGAATGATTCTGTTACTATCTACATAGAAGAGGACGATGAGGAAGAATGTTTTAAGATAGTAACGACAATAAGATCTGATGCGATAAATAATATGGTAAGCATCGAGTCACCGATAGGAAAAAGTCTTATGAAGCACAAAGTCGGAGACAGAGTGTATATAAAGATAAATGATTCAGACGGGTATTATGCTGTTATCAGAAAAATTGATAAGAGTGATGATGAATCAGAAAAAATAAGCAGTTATTAAGAGAGGTTTATAAAGAGAGAGGTCTGTAGGCAAATAGATGCCTATAGAGAAAGAGAGGTAATATTATGAGTGGAAAACTTAAGAGTGTAAGGATTTATCTTGTAATTCCGGTATTGATACTTGGAATATGCAGTATGGTGTCACTTGCAATGACGGGATTTTCATTAAGGAATGTGAGCAGTGTAAGTAAAAATATAGCTCAAAAGCAGATAAACAACATAAGCTGTCTCGATGAAATTAAATCAAATGTTATCGAGATGCAAAAGGAAGTAATGTCGTATTGTCTTATAACACAGGATACACAGAGAGAAAGTGTTGTCAAGAATGTAACAGGATTAAAGACTGATACGGAATCATATATCAAAGAATTAAAGGCAACACTCCAGTCAGACGAGCTTGAAAAACAGCTTGAAACATTAGACAGTGACTATCAGACATATGAAAAAAAGACTGATGAGATACTTAAGGTTGCCGCGACAGATGCAATGACCGCACTTGAGGACGCAAACACAACACTTGGCAAATATGGTGATGTTGTTGCAGATACGGCAGATAAGATGATAGAGACAAATGATAAGATAACAAATTCGCAGGTAAGTGACTTTACTGCAAAGAGTTCACAGGCAAATTCAATTA
>JBNMLR010000589.1:0-1587 GCA_050874945.1 Butyribacter sp.
ATACTATGTAAAAGCTTATGTCAAGTCCTGATGTGACGGGATATACGACACAGAAAGCCCTGTCTGACAGCAGATTGTTGACATTAGTGTTGTTCACCGTCTGTTTTGACAGCAGAGAAGGGGCATACTCATTTATATTGTAGCCCTCTTTATTTTTTTTCATATCTGAATCGATGAGTATCTTTCCGTCAGTTTCACTTATCCAGATGCGTATTCCGGTTGCACTGTGTATCGTACAGAGCTGTTTTCTGATAGAGGTTATCGAACTTTTAACCAGATAGGCATTGGCGAGGTACTGCGACTTTATCTCCTCGGCTTCAGAGTATATGTTTTCTTCGGCATTATCCAGTAATTTCTGGTACATAAGTTTGTGACCGTAGGTATTTAACAATCCCACGGTCAATACCAGAAGCAGCAGATAACAGATTATAAATTTAAATCGAAGTGATATTTTTATTTTAGACCGCATAAATTTCCTCCCGGGCTGTAATATGTACTCCCGGAATCTTCTGAACGAAGAATTTCGGGAGTACATTAATCATTGCCGACTTCATCTATGATGCAGCCGGTAACTTTTCATTCCCTGTATTCAAATTTGTAGCCGATACCCCATACTGTTTTTAATTCCCAGTTTGGGTGTGCTTCAAATTTTTCACGAAGTCGTTTGATATGAACATCGACAGTGCGTGTATCACCGATATAATCATAACTCCATATATGGTCGAGGAGCTGTTCTCTCGTGAATACCTGGTTTGGATGTGATGCAAGGAAGTATAAAAGCTCCAGTTCCTTAGGAGGCATCTCGATACGCTTGTTTTTGTAAGTAACTGAATAATCAGTCTGGTTGATGATAAGGTCAGGATATGTTACACATTCCTTAGGCAGACTGTCCTCCGAAGTTTCTGATACGGCAGGAGCAATGCTGCGCCTTAAAACGGCTTTGACTCTTGCGACCATTTCTTTTGAGTCAAACGGTTTCATGATGTAATCATCTGCACCGAGTTCAAGACCGAGTACCTTGTCAAAAGTTTCGCCTTTTGCTGAGAGCATTATAACAGGAAGTTTAGAATCTTTTCTTATCTCTCTTAAAACTTCATAACCGTCAATGCCGGGGAGCATTATGTCTAACAGGACAAGGTTAGGTGCGTACTCGGCAACGGCTTTTATTGCTGATTCCCCGTCGTTTACGATATGCGTATCAAAACATTCTTTTGTGAGATAAAGTCCGATAAGTTCTGCTATATTTTCGTCATCATCAACTATAAGTATTTTTTGTTTCTGTGCCATATTTTTTCTCCTTTTTATTTAAAATTAACTATTGTAACACCCATGTCACCCTCTCCAAACTCGCCGAGTCTGAAAGATTTGACATACTTAGTTCGTTTAAGGTGGTTGTGTGTTGCCGTCCTCAAGGCTCCCGTACCTCTGCCGTGGATAACGGTAACCTGTGTCATGTGTGCAAGGTAAGCATCATCAAGATATTTCTCAAGTATAGGCATTGCCTGGTCTACAGTCATTCCTATAAGATTGACTTCACCTTTGATGCCTGATGCCTTGTTCATACGGATTTTACCGCTTCCGCTGTGA
>JBNMLR010000590.1:0-1572 GCA_050874945.1 Butyribacter sp.
ACAATCATGGAAAGCGTGCGAAAAGGTAAGGGTCTGAAGCCGGAGTGGGAGACGGAGATGAAGAAGCATGATGTGCCTGACTGGTATATCTGGTCGTGCAAGAAGATTAAGTACATGTTCCCTAAGGTACATGCTGCCGCATATGTAATGATGGCATTCAGAATAGCGTATTTTAAGGTGTATTATCCTCTGGCATATTATGCCGCATATTTTAGTATCAGAGCGTCGGCCTTCAGCTATGAGCTTATGTGTCTGGGGCAGGAGAGACTTGAGTATCATATAAAGGATTATAAAAACCGTGACGCACAGAATCTGTTGTCAAAAAAAGATGAGGATACCTTAAAGGACATGAAGGTAGTTCAGGAAATGTACGCAAGGGGACTTGACTTTGAGCCGATTGACTTATATAAGGTTGAGGCACATAAATTCCAGATAATCAACGGAAAGCTTATGCCGGCATTGAGCAGTATAGACGGTCTTGGAGATAAGGCGGCAGATGCCATAGTTGAAGCAGCCAAAAACGGAAGATTCATATCAAAGGATGATTTCAGGGACAGAACAAAGGTAAGCGGAACTCTGACAGACCTTATGTCGGAACTGGGAATATTAAAAGACCTGCCGGAATCAAACCAGCTGTCGCTGTTCGATATTGGTATAGGTTAGAGGGTGGTTGCGAAATTTAAATATATGATTTATAGTGTGAGGAGTACTATGTCTGTAAATATACAAAACTTTGAAAAGGCAAAAGAAAAGATAATAGGCGTGAACAGAGAACGCAAAACCATAGGCGTGCTGTCTGAAAAGACAGTGCATGCCGTTCTCAAAAACTATTATGAGCCGGATGAGGATCATCAGGAAATTCCGGTAGAGGGAATGGTGGCAGATATATACAGGGACGGCAATATTATCGAGATACAGACTGCACATTTTGATAAACTAAGGGAGAAACTGGCAAGATTTCTTCCGTATTATGATGTTACTGTGGTTTATCCGGTGCCGGCATGTAAATGGCTTATATGGGTGGATGAACTGACAGGGGAGTGTGCTCCGAAACGAAAGTCACCGCTTAAAGGAACACCGTACATGATATTTAAGGAGCTGTACAAGATAAAGTCATATTTGAGAAATGAAAATCTTCATTTTAAAATAGCCATGCTGGATATAGAGGAATACAGGCTGTTAAATGGGTGGAGCAGAAATAGAAAAAAAGGTTCAACAAGATTTGACCGTATGCCCGTGGAGTTTAAAGAAGAGTATGAGATATACAGGATAGAGGATTATATGCAGTTTCTGCCTATAGATCTTCCGGAAAGTTTTACAACCGCGGACCTTGCAAAGTGTGCAGGTATACCGGTTGGGCTTGCGAGAATAGCAATGAATATAATCTCGTATGTCGGGGGAGTTGATAAAAATGGGAAGAGGGGAAATGCAATTGTATATGAAATTAATGGATAAAAAACCCGTACAGAATCATCAACTGCAACGCTGGACACGCTTTCGCTATCTTCGGCTGGTAGCGGTACATAAGTGGCTGCATGATATGCACCCACTAAGTACCGACCGCCTTGGAAT
>JBNMLR010000591.1:0-1546 GCA_050874945.1 Butyribacter sp.
ACTCCGGGAGTTTTTTGTTTTATATTTAATTTTGGCTATACTAATGTCTGTTTTTGCTATCAAATAATAAAAACTAATCAGATTTTATAGCACTTAACATTTCTAATAAAATCAGCACAAGCTGAGTATTTTATTTGTCGTCAAGTTTTTCGTATGAACCCTGTTTCATTGCACGAACCTTAAGTGAAAGACCAAAGAGGTTGATAAATCCCTCAGCATCTTTGTGGTTGTAAAGTTCACCTGTTGTAAATGATGCAATAGACTCACTATACATAGAATATGGAGAAGTTGTACCCATTCTGATAATGTTTCCTTTGTAAAGTTTAAACTTAACTTCACCTGTAACATATTCCTGTGTAACTTTTACAAATGCCTCTAAAGCTTCACGCAATGGTGTGAACCATTTTCCTTCATAGACAACATCTGCAAATTTGTTTCCGAGGTCTTTCTTTACTGTATATGTATCACGGTCAAGGATAAGTTCCTCAAGCTGCTGGTGAGCTTCCATAAGGATTGTTCCGCCCGGAGTCTCATATACACCGCGTGATTTCATACCTACAACACGGTTCTCAACAATATCAACGATACCGATACCATGCTTTCCACCGAGAGCGTTAAGTTCACGGATAATATCAGAAACTTTCATTTCCTTGCCGTTTACTGACTTTGGAACACCCTTTTCAAATGTCATTGTAACGACTTCACCCTCATCAGGAGCTTTCTCAGGTGTAGTACCGAGCACGAGAAGATGGTCATAGTTTGGTGCATTTGAAGGGTCCTCAAGTTCAAGTCCCTCATGGCTGATGTGCCAGAGATTTCTGTCGCGGCTGTAACTGCTGTCTGCTGCAAAAGGAAGATCAATTCCATGTGCACGACAGAAGTCGATTTCGTCTTCACGGGACTGGAGTTTCCACTTGTCATCTCTCCATGGAGCGATAATCTTTAAGTCAGGGGCAAGTGCTTTGATACCAAGCTCAAAACGAACCTGATCGTTTCCTTTTCCGGTAGCACCGTGGCAGATAGCGGTAGCTCCCTCTTTGCGCGCAATCTCAACAAGTCTCTTTGCTATAAGAGGACGAGCCATAGATGTTCCGAGAAGATATTTATTTTCATATACTGCGTGTGCCTGAACACAAGGAACGATATAATCGTCACAGAACTCATCAATAACATCTTCTATATAAAGTTTTGCGGCACCGCAGACTTTTGCTCTCTCGTCAAGTCCGTCAAGTTCGCTTTCCTGTCCGACATCTATACAAACGCAGACAACATCATAACCATAAGTCTCTTTTAACCAAGGGATGATAGCCGTAGTATCAAGACCACCTGAGTAGGCAAGAATTACTTTTTCTTTCATAAATCAATCTCCTCCTAGAGTTTATTTTAAGTTTCTTTAATGTGGTATGCAAAGCACCACTCATTTTTTAGTGCAACGAAAATTAAATATTTGATACATCAGTTAGTAATTATTCGTTGTACCTGTACATATAAAGTATAATCTCAAAGTATGTACTGTGCAATCACTTTTTACAAAAAAATTAAAAAA
>JBNMLR010000592.1:0-1538 GCA_050874945.1 Butyribacter sp.
AAGAAGAAAAAGAAGAAAAAAATATTTATTTTTTTTGAAGCCGCACTTGCACTTTCAATATGCTGTTTTGCAGCCCGTATGATAAAGGCACACGCCTCATCAACCGACTCTGCCGACAGCATACCTAATAAATTTATCAGCATTTTCTCGGAAACATTTTCGGATAATTCATCATCAGACGGCTCACCATCAGACAACACAACCGATGTGACCCCTGAAGCCACACCGGAACCTACGATTCCTGCTGCCCTCGATGGTACGGTTACGGAATCTCACACTACATCCGCCACGACTTCTGCCGTATCTATAGAATGGACACCAGTCGAAGATGCCGAGGGTTACAGCCTTACCCTTACATACAACAACAATACAACTACAATCGAAACTACTGAAAACACTTACAATATAACAGATTTGTCACCTGCAACAGTTATTTCTTATCATCTGAGCTTTTATAAGACAATTTTAGGTCAAAAAGTTTACAGTTCTCCATCTGCAGAGTTTTCCACAAGTTCTTCCGTGACAAAAGTCACCGGATTGACACTTACAGATAGGACTTCACCTTTAGAAGATAACGGTCAGGTTACTTTGAGCTGGGATGCTATGAGCAACGCTCTTTACAATGTTTACTACAAACAAAAAAATGCTTCTGACTATACTTTAGCCGGAACTGCAACAACCAATTCACTCGTTATATCACAGCTTAAAGCATCTGAAAACTATGATTTTTATGTTCAGGCATATTGTCTTTCACCGGACAATGTTGGCGAAGCTTCAGATGTTATTTCCGTTACAACGCTCCCTTACACAGTATATGGTTTTTCTGCTGACTCGGAAACGGAAACACAGATTGACCTTTCATGGGACGAAAATACAAGCGGTAATTACTACAAAATATACAGAAGTGTCAATGACGGACCTGCAGAATTTCTTTTACAGACTGAACAGACATCCTATTCGGACACGAATCTGGAGCCCGGAACTGTCTGCTCATATCAGATTTCTGTCGTAAACACAACTACAGGACTTGAGAGTACATTAACCAGTGTTTTGCGTTGTGCATCACGCCCAACTGCCGTAACAGGTGCAGCTATAGAAAAAAGCACTGCTACAACCATCTCTTTTAACTGGGAGCAAAATACCTCTGCTACAGGATATATTATATATAGAAAAAAGGGGTCCGGTTCATATGTATATCTCACAAGCACGACTGAGACATCATATACAGACACTTCCCTTGCATCAGGTTCAAATTACAGATATAAACTTCTTGCATATGCAGATACCGAACAGCATCCAAGTTTAAGCTATTCTAATGAAATAAAAACTTCTACTTTACCTGCAAGACTTACGGTAAAAGGAAAAGCCGGCTACGGAAAACTCAGGCTTTCATGGACTGCCACCACAGGTGCGAGCGGCTACTATATTTATCAGCTTAAAGCTGGCAGTTACGAACTCATAGATACCTTAGAGGGCAAATCAAATGTATCTAAAGTTTACGAAAGTATGACTATCGGCACTTCCTACAAATATAAAGT
>JBNMLR010000593.1:0-1515 GCA_050874945.1 Butyribacter sp.
CCCATAAGCTGTGTTTTTCCATTGTACTGCTCACCCATTGCCGTTCGTGAAACAGAACCGTTTATGGGACAGCATCCCGTAAGTGAGGCGAGAAGATTTCCCACCGAAAAAGCGAGTATCTCCTGATTGTCATCTATTTTATAGCCGTTTTTCTGTGCAAAATTGTTTTCGGCAAGAAGTGTCTCAGCAAGTATTACGACCGCAACCGAAAGGCTGACCGTTATAACATCCTTTAAAGGCACGGCTGAAAAATCAGGCAATACCCACTTGGGAAGTCCCGTTTCCACTTTATCAAGTGTCTTTATGCCCCATGAACTGACTGGGAGAAAATATGTCATAACTGCTCCTGCACCCATCAGCAATACCGCCATTGGAAACTTAGGCATGATTTTTTTAGAAACAGTAAGAATTATAAGTGCCGAAACACCGAGTATAAGTGATGGTAAATTTATACTCTTAACCGTTTCCGCAAGATGGCTTACAAGTTCGGGCAGTTCCCCTGTTCCCGAAGTTCCGCCGAGAAGTTTTGGCACCTGCATCAATATTATAGTGGTGCATATACCCGTTATAAAACCGCCCATAACGGGAGCTGAAATATAATTTACAAGTTTTCCGGCTTTCATAAGATAAAATGCAAAAAGCCAGAGTGCCACAAAAAATGTTATCAGAGGAACCGCCGTAAGTGCTTCCTTTGAACCGCTCTCTATTCCAAAACCGATAAGTGCCGAGCCTACAAGAGCCGCCGGAGCCGCATCCACTCCAAACACAAACTGGGGGGATGTAGACAGCAAAGCAAATGCGATTATCGGAAATACCGAGCCGTACAATCCGTAAACGGCAGGCAGTCCTGCTATCTGTGCATATCCCATCGAAATAGGAATTGAGACAGCCATAATGATTATTCCCGTAATCACATCTTTTATGATATTCTTTTTTTCATATCCACGCATAGTCCCGGCAAATGTAACACTCATATTTATCCTCATTTCTTTTTATCACAAATTTGTTCATACTTTTTTGCACATAAAGAAGTTTCATTAAAAACTCGTAATATTAGCATTTTTGTACTCACATTATAATATTATACTTCGTTGATATGATTTTTCAAGATATTATCTTTTTTAAATCAGAGTGCTTCCATTGTCTCCATGCAGCATTTTGCTATCGTCTCTATAACTTTCTCAATCTCAAGCGGTTTTGTCATATGCTCGTTCATTCCAGCCGCCATGCACTTCTTTCCATCTTCCTTAAATGCATTTGCCGTCATCGCTATTATAGGGATATTTTTTGCGTCCTTTCTCTCCAATGCCCTTATATTTCTTGTCGCATCAAGACCGTCCATAACCGGCATCATTATATCCATGATAACCGCATCAAATGTCCCGGCAGGACTGTTCTCAAATTTCTCCACCGCCTGTTTTCCATCTGTTACAACGGTCACTTTTGCACCTGCGTCAGTCAACAGCATATTTGCTATCTCTGCGTTGAGTTCATTATCTTCAGCCAGTAACAGCC
>JBNMLR010000594.1:0-1511 GCA_050874945.1 Butyribacter sp.
GTCTTTAAGTTCTATTTTATCTCCGTTTTCTATGCCAAATTTGTCCATATATCCGTTTGACACAAAAACCTTTCCATCAGGTATATCAGCTTTGACATATTTGCTGTTATCTGATATTCCGTATATCGTTATATCATCTTCCATATATTTTCCCGGAAGTGTCTTTAAACTCTCCACGCAGTATTTTTCCGCCCCTGACACTTTTGTGTCTGCCGGTGCTTTGAGCATATACTGGTAATCAGCTATTATGCTCTTTCCGACAAGCTTTGAATAATCATCGATAAGCGGTTCGAACATCAGGCTGAATATAACTATTATCGCCGCAAATAAGATACCAACAAACAGTGTTATGTAGTTTGATATGTTCTGGAAAACAACTCTCAATCTGAACCTGTGCATAAACGGTATCTTCGTGTTTAATCTCACCGCTTTCTTTCTCGTCTTTTTTGTAAGCTCCCTGCGTAAAAACTTAAGCGGTGAAATCTTTAATTTTGATGCCAATACAAAATAATTTATGATAAACATAAGTATCACCGGAATAACAGTCGTATCTATAAATGCCTCGGCATTCCATAAAGTATTGTATGTCGGCAGACTGTAACTGTTGTAATACATTGATGCCATGAATTTTACCATGACCGTATAACCAATGATATTTCCTATCACGGCAGCCACAAGCGTAACAAGGATAGGATTTACCATATAGTGTCTTATTATCTCACCTCTTGTATAACCCGATGCCCTTAAAGTACCTATGACACCTGCTTCTTTTATTATCGTGTTAGATGTAGTTATGGCAAAGACAAATGCAAGTATCGCTATTACGATATAATCAAATAAAATGAACATCGCCTTATCTCCGCCCATATCATCACCCGTAAAGTTTATCGCTTTATTTTCGTAGCGTGGCATATATGAAGTAATAACTGCTTTTTTCCCAAGACTTTCGAGGAAATCATCCGACATATCTTTCTGTTCCTTGTCACTTTCAGGCTCTTTATTATATCTCATAGCATAACAGTAATTTAACTTGCTCTTTTTAAGCTTCTTAAGACCTGAATCCGTCATCGAAGCAACACCAAAATTAACTGAATCAAACATCATATCGGCATTATCCTCAAAAAGACAGCTATAATCAGGCATTGCCACAAAACCTGTTATCTTATAATCTTTATCTCCTAGTTTTATATTGTCACCGACTTTATAATCATTATTTTTTGCAAAAACCCTGTCGAGTGTGATTTCATCATCTGCTTTTGCAAGTCTGCCTGACATTATACAAAGCTTATTTACATCTTTTCTCTCGCCATATACTCTTATGGTCGCATTTCTCTTTGACTCCTTTAATTTATAATACCTCTGGTCATAAATCTTTACTTTGTTATCTTTCTCAAGCTCCTTTATCGTCTCGTCAGACATTTCGCCTGCCGTCACAAAATCCGCATACTCAACATTATATTTTTCAAATCCCTTTTCATATGCATCATAGACGCTGTTGTCCGCCACCAGAA
>JBNMLR010000595.1:0-1507 GCA_050874945.1 Butyribacter sp.
ATCTGATATAAAGTAGTAATTATGGAGTGTAGGATTAAATGGGAAATTGCATGACGGATTTAGTGAATAAATTATCTGCGAATAACAGTTTGTCTAGAGAGGAGTTTGCTGAACTGCTCAAATTTAGAAACAACGAGACAACAGAGTACCTTTTTGAGAAAGCATTGCTTGCAAAAGAAAAATATTATGGAAAGAGTATTTATTTAAGAGGAATTGTTGAACTTACAAATTATTGTAAAAATAACTGTTATTATTGTGGGCTTAGAAGGGATAATATATTTATACCAAGATTCAGGCTGGACGAAAAAGACTTGTTGGGATTCTGCGAGGCAGGATACGACAGGGGCGTCCGGTCTTTTATGCTTGTTGGGGGCGATGATTATAATTTCACTGAAACAAAAGTGGCGGATTTTATAGCCATGCTTAGAAATAAATTTAAGGATTGCCAGATAGGACTGTCGTTAGGTCAGAGGAGTGAAAAGACATACAGGACTTGGTTTGAAGCAGGTGCGACGAGATATGAACTGAGTCATGAGACGGCGGCTGAAAATCATTTTAAAAAGCTGCATCCTCCTGAAATGTCTCTGCTTACGAGAAAGCAGTCATTATGGGAATTAAAGGGCATAGGTTATCAGGTAGGCACCGGATTTATGGTGGGTTCTCCGTATCAGATGGTAGCGGATGTTGTCGAGGACCTTTTATTTTTAAAACAGCTTGACCCTCAGATTGTTCATATAGTTCCGTTTATGCCGACAATACATACGAGATTTGACCATGAGAGAAGCGGAAACGGTGATATGACACTGTATCTTATGGCGATAGCAAGACTTATGCTTCCAAGAGCCATGATAACGGCAGATACGATACTTGATGATGTATTGCAGGACGGCAGAAAAAAGTCCTTAGAAGCAGGTGCGGGAGAGATAAATGTAGAACTTTGCACTGATGATATAAAAGAATATTACAATGTTTATAATAAAAAGATACACCTCAAAAACTTCACGGGAGATGATGTTGAGAGGATAAAGAAAAAAGTAGTGGACAGCGGTTTTGAAATCGGACAGGACAAAGGTGATTATATACCGGTGCCGGAGGAGGAATTATTGTATGGAAGGATACATCGTCTTATGCGACCACAATTCTAAATGGGTTGAAAAGTTTGCAAATGAAGCACAAAATCGTGATATGCAGACTGTGGTTGTTGAAAGCATAGCAGAAGTTAAAGACAGACTGACGGCTGACAAAAATAATGTAATACTTGTGTGTTCATTAATAGAACTGAGGGAATATTTAAAAGATACCCCGGTTGCTGAGAACATATTTTTTGAAAAGGTGAGAGTGTTTATAATATCCGACAGCAATGATGATAATGAAGAGATTTATTATATCCGGCAGGGCTGTGTGGACTTTCAATGGAGAAAGAGAAATATTTTTATTATAGTTGAGAGAATAAGAGCATTATTAAATAAGATAGAAAAAACGGGGGAAATGATAATAGATACAAAAG
>JBNMLR010000596.1:0-1496 GCA_050874945.1 Butyribacter sp.
CCCTGTTTGTTTTTACTAAATTCCCAAAGTATAAATCATAAAATAATATTTTCTCAATTTTTGTCTTTTTATATTTTTACGGTTGTTTGATTGTTTCATTACTCGCAATTTAATTGTGTACAATCTTTATGTATAATAAAATACAACCTATTGAACTTTTTGTCAATAGGTTGTGCACAATTTATTTCTTTTTTTACAGTTCAGCTATAAAAACAACTATTTAATATCTGAGTTCACTCATTGTATTGTAAATTCTCTTTTTATACCAGAATACCTTTTGGCAGCTCCACAATAAATCTGCTGCCCTCCCCCTCTTTGCTCTCAACTGTTATCTTCCCATTGTGAGCCTGCACGATTGCTTTCACGATAGTAAGCCCTATGCCTGCTCCTCCGGTCTTTCGGTTGCGTGAAATATCCGTTCTGTAAAAACGCTCAAAAATAAGTGGAATATCCTCCTTTGAGATACCTATTCCCTCGTCCTCCACGATTAAAACAGCCGTTTCCTGTCCGTTATCTTTCAAACTTATATTTATATTTCCGCCGTCTGCCGAATATTTTACCGCATTTGACAGCAGATTAAAAATCACCTGATGCAGCCTTTTTCCATCACCCTGCACCACCGTAGTCTCTCCATTTAAAATACAATTAAGATGCTTTTTTTGAAGCTCCGGCTCAAATGCTGTCTGTACCGCCTGTGCCAATTCATATAAATCTACTGCCGTTTTTTCCAAATTCATATTTTCGTCTTCTATTTGACGCAGCTTTTCCAAATCGGATATAATCTCCGAAATCCTTTGAAGTTCATCATAACAGCTTTGTAATCTCTCCGTGTCAGGCTCCCACACTCCCTCGATTATAGCCTCCAGATTTGAGGACACATTGGCAACAGGAGTCCTAAGTTCATGTGCAACATCGGAAGTAAGCCGTCTTCGGATAGTTTCCTGCTTTTCCAAACTTTCTGCCATGTGATTTATTGACTCACTAAGCTCTGACAATTCTTTTGTCCGCACATCTTCCTTAAACCTTATTGAATAATTTCCCTCAGACACTTTTTTCGTAATACCTGTCACCTTTACAAGCGGGACTGACAAACGCCTTGCAAGTATAATACCTGCCACTGCCGCAAGAATAACAGATGCTATTCCGACAATAATAAGAATTTTGTTTAATGAGTCAAGAAATCTGAAATCGCTGTCATTATAATAAAACGGACTGTAATAACTGACATCAAGATACCCTGCAATATCACTTTTCTGTTTCAGGTCATAATGATGAGTCAAAAAACTTCCCTCAATTCCCGGTCGTTTTTTTTCCATCTTACTGCTTATCTCTTTCATAACATCATGACAATATGTCATATCGTGATTTTCGGCATCCCAGATAATATTTTTTTCCTTGTCATAAAGTTTGATAATATATCCATCCTTTAACGCATACATTCCAACACCATGAACATAATCAAGATTCCATTCCCCGTTACTGCTGTTGTACTGGGA
>JBNMLR010000597.1:0-1494 GCA_050874945.1 Butyribacter sp.
GGCGTTCCGTCATAATTTAATGACCAGAAAACTCCTCCGCACTCTCTGTCTATGCACTTATCTCTCAAAAACCCATATCCATGCTTTGCCTCGTCAAGAAGTTTTTTATCTCCAAGAAGAAGATATGCTCTTGAAAAAAACCATGTTATCCTGCTGTTTAAAATACATCCTTTTTCTGCTTTTTTATCAAGATTAAGGTCAAAGTCAAGCCATCCGTAATAACCGCCGTACTCATCATCACGAAGTCTCTCCCAAAACGGGATTATATGACCTGTAAGCTCATTTTTTATCTCGCTCTTTAATTCGGAAACTTTCATAAACTCCCTCCTATCATCCCTTTACCGCACCTGCTGTTATACCGCTGTATATATGTTTCTGGCAGCATATAAATACAAGCAGTGCCGGAAGAAGTGATATGATTACACCTGCACAGATAAGATTGTACTGGCTGCCCATCGGACCTACGAATGTGTAAAGCGAAATAGCCATTGTCTTTAACTCATCTTTCTGCAGATAAAGGTTTGCTGAGTAGTATTCGTTATATACACCAACACCTTTTAAGATACATGATGTGATGATTGCCGGCTTAAGAAGCGGAAGCATTATCTTCCAGTAAATCTGCCAGTACGAAGCACCGTCGATGATTGCCGACTCATCAAGTGACAGCGGAATGTTTTCCATATACTGAATGAAAATATATATTGTAATAATATCAGTTCCGCATGACATGATGATGTAACCGTAAAGGTGATTTATAAGTCCGAGGTCACCCATGATATTATATACCGTGACCTGCATTGCTACTGCCGGAAGTAATGATGCAAATAAAAACAGGTTTCTTATAAGTCCGTTTCCCGGAAATTTAAATCTATTCAGCACATATGCGAGCTGTGTTCCCACCACAACTGATATTGCAAGTACACATACCATTACTATTACCGAGTTGATAAACGCACGTCCCATGTTTGCCGTTTTAAATGCAGTTATAAAGTTATCAAAATTAAGGAAACTTTTCGGCAGTGTCATTACATTTGTCGTATCGTATTCTTCCTTTGTCTTAAAAGCCGTTATCACACATGACACAAGAGGTATCACGGCACACAATGAGAAAAATATAAGTGAACCATACTCAACTATAAGCCATATTATCTGTCCGGCTGTATAATGTTTTCTTCTCTTTTTTGCCTTAGCCATACTACGCTACCCCCTTTGCCATCTTTTTTCTGTTCTCTTTTTCAAGTTTTCTCTTCGCTTTTTTAGCTGCGTATGTCTCATCCTCTGAGTCAGCGTCCCTGAATACAAACTTAAAGAACAGTTTCTGTAATATCGTACATACAAATATTATAAGTAACAGTACCACCGCCATAGCCGATGGGAGTCCGACTTTCTGACTGGTATGTGCTATCTTGTTCATGATAACGAAATATGTACCTGTGCCGTTGGCACCTGTCGTGATAACAAATGGCTGCTCAAATGCACTGAGTGAACCTGTTA
>JBNMLR010000598.1:0-1493 GCA_050874945.1 Butyribacter sp.
ACTAACAACCTCATTGTAATGCCAATTATTTTTTTATGATTTAACTGTTACGATAAATCAGATTATAACTTTTATCCGTCATGTAAAAAACATAACTTTTTATATTCTTTTTGCACAGATAATTATACAGCTAATTGCGAAACTGTCTATATATATGACCCCCATATATAAACCACCATATAACCCACTATCTGAAGTCCGTTCACAACCGCTCCTATGGTTGGAAAAAGGTATCTGATATTCTCTTTTCTAAGACTTATCCAAGATAATATAAATCCAGAAACACTTATGATAAAACAAAGTATTCCCACAACGCCGACTATCATCCCACCGTTGCCTTTGTTATTTCCCGATATAAAACAGGTAACGATAAACATCACTAACGCAAAAATGCCTATAATAACCGCCCATATGCCCGATACAGGATGTTTTTTATCGGTGAGCCTTAACTCACCCTCTTTTTTTCTTTTTTTCTTACTTCTCATTTATCTTTTTTCCTCCTGTTTTTCTTTTTATTCTTCTTTCCCGTCTTATGTCTGAATATAAACATACAGATGGCAAAGCATATATACCCCAATATACCGCCCGATGTATTTAATATAACATCATCCACATCGCATGAACCAAGCTTTGACACAAGCTGGATAAGTTCGACTGCGACCGAACACAGCATACACATGAATGTCACCTTAAATATACTCCTGTTTTTGTAAGACAATATAGGCAGTACAAAACCAAGCGGCATAAAGCACAAAACATTTCCCATCAGATTTAAAAGAACATAAAAACTTCCAAGTCTCCTGTAATAAGTAATATACCTCTGAATTTCCGTAAATGGCTTAAGATTGTAGTGATATGTATCGCTCGGAGTTCTTCCTAGCATTTCACTGAAAAACAAAAAATAGACCATCATAACAAGATATATTATAAATAGAATCCACGAAATGGCTCGTATTATAAATTTATGTTTCTTTTTCATTATCAATCCTCATTTCTGCACACTTTTTATGTGCATAGTGCGATTTTTTCACACTATCCCCATCAAAACGGACATTCTCAATCCGTCTTTACTGCTCACTCATGAACCATGAACGCAGTCGTATCCCCTGTCCACCGCTTAATATTCTTCACACCGGAAACAGAAATGTTTATTCCGCGTTCAAAATCAACTCAAAAATACAGTACCCTATATGTTCTGCACATATATGTACTGCGACTTTCCTATATAATATATTATACACTGAAAACTTTTGCAATATTAAAAGATATTAAATTTTTATTACAGTAATATTGCAGCGGCTGACAGCCTGCCGGCAGGTTTATGAATTGACTAAACGAAAGCTGAACTGTTACCGTAATCAGTTCTCCTAAAAACACAACAAACAGACAGCCTTAATACAGACTGTCTGTTTATCATAAATTTATCTCTTGTAAATAACAGATGCACGATTCAAAATGCCATCTGACATAACATCAGCTATGATTACTGGCGA
>JBNMLR010000599.1:0-1492 GCA_050874945.1 Butyribacter sp.
AATGTATATAGGTGTTTTGTTGTGTACGGTTATTTCATTGGCAGCAGTTATTATCATTGGAGACGGAGATATAAAGTATGACCGGTTTGTGACGGGATTTTATGGCAGTGGAAATGGAAGTATAATCAGCATCATAAACCAAAAAGTTATCATCACGGGTTCGGAGGTAAAGGTCATACCGCTGCTTCCATTTAACATCAAGGCGGCAGGCGTTGTGCTGGCTGTCCTGATAGCAGGCTGCACTGCTGTCCAGCTTCGCACGAGAAAAGGGGTATTTGTCGCAGTGACAGGTTTGTTTACGGTGCTGGTCGTACAGTGGTGGCTTATATTTAAAAGTGTCCTTTATATTCCTATTGTGGAGATTTTAGCTTTTTCGGGACTTACATATGTAATATTCAGTCTGATAAAACTTATTGTATATAGGTACAATACCAAAAATCTGCCTATAGGTGCAGTGGTAAAGTTTGTTAAAAACATAGTAAATATGGACTTGGAAACTACATATGCAAATTATCTTCTGAATAATAAAAAGCAGATAGAAAAGTCATTATCGGCAGAACTTATACATCCGGCAATGACGAACAGTTCAGGGCTGCTTAAAAAACTTTCTGAGGAAAATCACAGAAATAAAAAATTCGTGGAAACACAGTTGTTTGGCAGAGGTAAGTCAAGCACGACAACAGTTGTGCAGACAAGGACAAAACTTTTCAGAGATGTGTCATATCTTGCATTTATACCAATGCCTGTCATTGACAAAAATTCGGAGGAACTTGTTTATACGGTCATTGGTCTTGAGCGAAAACTTGGTGTTCAGAGAGCATCGCATATCTCTACCATGTTATTTTCAATGTATATCTATTTCAGGGCGAAGCACGAGAGGGATGAGCATCAGAAGATTTATTTTTCGATGCTGTCTTTGATGATTTCCGTTATAGACGCAAAAGACCCTGTTACGGCAGGTCATTCACAGAGGGTTGCTGAGCTGTCGAGAGATCTTGGAACATGGCTCGGACTTGACAAGAGACAGATGTTTGACCTTGAATTTGCTTCACTTATGCACGATATAGGAAAGATAGGTGTATCGGATTATGTACTTAATAGACCGAGTGTTTTTACAAAGAGTGATTTTGAGCAGATGAAAAATCACACCGTGCGTGGAGCTGAAATGCTCGAAGAAGTTGGTATGAGTGAGAATATAGTTGCGGGCGTCAGACATCATCATGAGAGGATTGACGGCTATGGTTACCCTGACGGAGTAAAGGGTGATGAGATAAATCTGCTCGCAAAGATTATTAAGATAGCAGATGTTTATGATGCTCTTACAAGTAAGAGACAGTACAAAGAAGCCTGGAAAACAGATAAGGCGATGGATATAATATACAATGGCAGGGGAACGGAGTTTGATGAACATATTGCAAATGTGTTTATCGAGCATATGGCACCTGACACATGGATACCGCCGGTTTCGGTTACAAAAAAACATGGTCCTGAC
>JBNMLR010000600.1:0-1486 GCA_050874945.1 Butyribacter sp.
GCAAACGGAACTCTCGCTTCAAGACCTGAGTGCATACTTGTTCTGTCCATGCGGTTTAGCAATGTCTGCATAAAAAAGCGAATATTAAGATAACTTATCTGTCTCCTCTGAGACTGTGTCTCATTTTCCCACGGAAGAAGATTTATCTCACTTACCGCACTTTCATATGCCGACTTTACATAATCGTCCATGTCAAGTTCCGCTGATACCTCCTGCTTAAGCAACTGTTTTCTCGGTGACAGGTCAGGCGTCCACGGAAAAGTTCCGCATTTTAAAAATTCTTCACGGTGAAACCACGGATAACCGCCAAATATCTCGTCGGCACATTCCCCGGTGAGCACTACCTTATGCTTTTTGCTCACTTCCCTGCAAAAATATACAAGACTTGAATCTATATCCGCCATACACGGAAGGTCATGCGAGTCGACCGAGTCATAAAGAAGCTCAGCCTGTTTTTCATAATCACATTTAAGTATCGTATGATTTGTTCCAAGATACTCCACCATCTTTTTTGCATACGGCGCATCCTGTGACGGCTGAAAACTGTTTGCCTTGAAATATTTTTCATTTCCCGTAAAGTCAAATGAATATGTCGAAAGAACTTCCCCTTTTTCTTTTAATTTCATGGCACATATTGCCGATACAAGGCTTGAATCTATCCCACCCGAAAGAAATGTGCATATAGGCACTTCTTTATCAGAAACCATCTGCCGTACAATCGCATCTTCTAACAAATATCTTGTCTTTTCAATCGTCTTTTCATAATCATCTTTGTGGTATCTGCTCTCAAGCGACCAGTATATCTTTTTCTTTATGCCATACTTTGTGCACACGAGATAATTTCCGGGTTTTACTTCTTCTATGCCTTTAAACACAGCATTTCCCGGCTGCCTTGCCGGTCCAAGACCAAATATCTCATTTAAGCCGTTTCTATCGACAGCAGGCTCTACATTATCATACTTAAATAATGCCTTTATCTCCGAAGCAAAAACAATGCTTTTTTCATTGTCAAGCCATGTGTAAAAAAGCGGCTTGATACCAAACTGGTCGCGATAAAGATACAATATATCATGTCCCGAATCATAAATCGCAAATGAAAATATCCCGTCAAGTTTTTTCACAAACTCAGGTCCGTATTGCAAAAATAAAAGCAGCACGACCTCTGTATCGGACTTAGTCTCAAAATGCCAGCCCTCACTTTTTAAGTTGTATCGCAGCATCTCGGTATTGTATATCTCACCGTTATACACAATAACATAATCATTATTATTTATTGTCCTTATCATCGGCTGTCTGCCATTATTAACATCCCTTATCGCAAGTCTTGTATGCGAAAGACCACAATGCCTGCTCAGATATATTCCCGAATCGTCAGGTCCTCTGTGGAAAAGACTTTTTTTCATCTCATACAGTATGTTTCTATACTTGTCAACTGTTTTAAATTCCATTTCGCCAGAAAAAAAACCGGCAATACCACACATATATA
>JBNMLR010000601.1:0-1442 GCA_050874945.1 Butyribacter sp.
AAGCAATACTGTCAATGGATTTGTTTCAATATATTCTTTTTTGGCAAGTTCCTTAAAGAAACAGCTTCTGCTTCCGGTATGGCAGGCAGCTCCGACCTGACGGACTTTTGCAAGTATCGTATCATTGTCACAGTCGAGCATAAGTTTCTTTACATACTGGTAATGACCCGATGTATCGCCTTTAAGCCACAATTCCTGCCTGCTTCTGCTGTAATAAGTCATTTTTCCACACTCGATAGTCTTTCCATATGACTCCTCATTCATGTAAGCAACCATGAGAACTTCGTTTGTGCGGTAATCCTGAACTACTACCGGGATAAGACCATTGTCCATAAGTTTAAAGTCAGAAAAATCAATAAGACTCTCAAATACTTCTACATCTATTCCCTTTTCTTTTAAGGCTCTTTTTGCCCTGTATATATCTCTGTCCTCGGTATCTTCAAAATAATTTGTCGATACGGCATCCGTTTTTTCAAATGATAAAAGCTCTGCGAGGTCATTTCTTATAAGACCATCTCTTATCATAATGTCCATTTTTGTATTATTTATGGCATCGGTAAAACTCTTTGTACAGTCGATATGTTTAAGCATCGCAGAACCGATACCCATATCATGATATTTATCAAGTGCCTCTGCATCCATGAAAGCCGCTTTCATATCAACTTCAAGCATAAGTTTGTCCTTGTCAAATCTCGCCGTTATCTCGTCTATCACTTTCTGTTCCGGCAGAAGTGCATTTCTAAGTACAAGTCTGTATGCTCCGGTATAGAGAGCCTTTTTTGCATCTTCAAAACGCTCAACATACATTCCTATCATAAACGGAATGTCTATCTGTTTTTCAATAGCTCTCGCCGTGCTTAAAAATTCTTCTCTCGATGCCTCGTCTCCGGTATAATTGTAGATAAAAAGTTCATCTGCACCCTTGCACGCATATTCATCTGCAAGTTTTATGATGTTTTCCGGATATTCATTTTCCGCATTTATAAATGGGATTATCTTTTTCTTTTTCATGTATCCTATTCTCCTAAACTTCCTTTTGTTGAAAGTACATCACTTATTCTCTCATCATACATGACTGCCCTGTCAAGAGCCTTTGCAAATGACTTAAACGCAGCTTCTATTATATGATGGTTATTTGAGCCGTCAAGCATCTTTAAATGCAGGTTCATGCCTGCCGAGTAGCTTACGGCATAGAAAAATTCGTGTACCATCTCCGTGTCAAATTCGCCTACCTTAGGTACGCTAAACTCCATATTCTCGACAAGATAAGGTCTGCCTGAAAGGTCAAGTGCACACAGCATCAGTGTCTCATCCATCGGAAGAATACACTCGCCAAATCTCTTAATGCCTTTCTTGTCACCGACCGCCTCTTTTATTGCCTGACCGAGAACGATACCTCTTCGATAGAATGATGACAGTCAACCTCTAAATCACCTTTAACC
>JBNMLR010000602.1:0-1441 GCA_050874945.1 Butyribacter sp.
CGAAGTTCTACATCCATCTCAGCAAGTGCCTTGATTATCTTATCCATTGCAGCATTTACCTCATCATCTTTGAGTGTATGGTCTTTTGCCCTGAATACTATCTTGTATGCAAGTGACTTAAATCCCTTGACAAGCTGTGAACCCTCATACACATCGAAAAGTTCATATGACTCGACAAGTTTTCCGCCCTTTTTGCTGATTACTTTTTCTACATCTCCTGCGAGAACTTCTTTCTTCATGCTGAGACTTATATCTCTTGTCATTGCAGGGAATTTTGGAACGCCCTCGTATTTTACTTCAAAGTCAGCCATATCCATGATAGCTTTCATATCGACTACGGCGATATATGTTCTCTCACCGATTGCAAAGTTTTTCTGCACTACCGGGTGAACCTCACCTAAATAAGCTACCTGAACACCGTCATACATAACTTTTGCCTGGCGTCCCGGATGAAGAAATGCTTTTCCTGCCTCAGGGTCATACTCTGCCTTTTTCTTAAGACCGAGTTTTGACATAAGGGTCTCGATAACACCTTTCATCGTGAAGAAATCTCCGTCACCGTACATTCCGAGAGTGAGCTGCATACGCTCGTCAGGAAGTTCAGTAAGAGGAAGCTGTTTTGGAAGATAAACATTTGCAAGCTCATAAAGTCTTACATTCTTGTTTCTTCTGTTATAGTTTGTTGAGAGTGATGTGAGCATACCTCCAAGTGCTGATGTTCTCATCACACTGTAATCCTCACCTAAAGGATTTGTTATCTTTATGCTCTTTCTAAGGACATCATCCTCAGGAAGATTTAATTTGTCATATACCTTAGGACTCTCAAATGAGAATGTCATTCCCTCGTTAAATCCATATCCCTCTACCACGATTCTTGCAGCTTTCTCATGTTTGAGTTTTTCTGACAATCCTCCTGCTGTTGCAGAACTCTTTGGAAGTGTCATAGGAATCTTGTCATATCCGTAAAATCTTGCAACTTCCTCTGCAAGGTCGGCAAGTCTCTCAAGATCCTGTCGCCATGTCGGAACGATAACTTCTTTCTTAGCAGTATCTACCGTAAGGTCAAGTTTTTCAAAATATTTTACCATTGTGGCTTCATCTATATCTGTTCCAAGAAGTGCATTTATCTTATCTGCATCGTAAGGGATAACTATCGGCTCTTTCTTTACCGGATAGTAATCTATTGCTCCACCTACAACCTCACCTGCACCAAGTTCCTCGACAAGCTGGCACGCTCTGTTCATCGCATCAATAGCATTGTTCGGGTCAAGTCCCTTTTCAAATTTTGCCTGTGCATCAGTACGCATACCGAGTTTCTTTCCTGAAAGACGGATGTTTGTACCGTCAAATGTTGCAGCCTCGAAAAGCATTGTCGTCACATCATCAGTTATCATAGAGTTTTCTCCACCCATGATACCTGCGATTCCCACAGGCTTTTTGC
>JBNMLR010000603.1:0-1407 GCA_050874945.1 Butyribacter sp.
AAACAGACTCAGACCGACCAAAATTATCATCAGCAGGTGTCGCTCAGGGATACAAAAAAATTGCGTGAACAATTAAAGGAACTTCCGCCATTTTGCAAAGATTTCTTTCGTGGAATCGAGCCAAAAACAACAACAAAGACACGCATGGGTTACGCATCTGATCTAAGGACATTTTTCAGATTTCTTTTATCTGCAAATCCTGAACTTTCTGCCAGACAAACTGACATAAAGAAAAATGCAGCCGCAAATGACGATAAAAATCAAGCTGCAAACGACCATACAGACAGTTCAGATAAAACTGCCGTATTAGACAGTTATATCTCCGGTATTTCACTAAAAGACATTGAGTCGTTAAAACCTGTAGATATTGAAGAATACATGGAATATCTTAAATTATACACATATGCCGGCAGACAGTATTCAAATGATGAACGCGGAATTCACAGAAAAATTGCATCACTTAAGAGCTTTTACCTGTACTTCCAAAAAAGAGAACTTATATCAAATAACCCTACTACCGTAATCGATATGCCAAAGTTACACGATAAAGAAATAATCCGTCTGGACTCTGAGGAGGTTTCTGAACTTTTAAACCTTGTAGAACACGCAGGTGATAGTCTTACAGGGCGTAAAAAAGTGTTTTATGAGAAAAACAAATTGAGAAATATTGCAATCTTTACTCTTTTTCTTGGAACAGGCATCCGTGTTTCCGAGTGTGTAGGTCTGAATATAGAAGATGTAGATTTTAAAGAATGTCGCATAAGGATTATACGA
The DNA here is from genome assembly GCA_050874945.1 of Butyribacter sp. Taxonomy (GTDB): domain Bacteria; phylum Bacillota; class Clostridia; order Lachnospirales; family Lachnospiraceae; genus Butyribacter. The sequence continues at coordinate 775 of JBNMLR010000603.1, forward strand.
AAAGGCGGCAAGGAAGAATATGTATATTTTGGTGATGATGTTGCAGATGCACTTGAAAATTATATAGATTATTCGCGTTCGGAAATCGTACCAAGAGAAGGTCATGAACACGCACTCTTCTACTCTATCCAACGCCGCCGTATGACTGTTCAGGCAATAGAGGACCTTGTCAAAGAATATGCAGCTAAAGTCACAACATTTAAGCATATTACACCACATAAACTGCGCAGTACATATGGCACGGCACTTTACAGACAGACAGGCGATATTTATCTTGTAGCTGATGTTTTAGGACACAACGATGTAAATACAACGAAAAAACATTATGCTGCAATAGATGATGATAAAAAAAGGAGTGCTGCCGGAGCCGTTAAATGGGGAAAATAAAAGATTTATTAAAAGATAATAGCCTGACAAATATATAAAAGCTAAGATAATTGGGGTGCACGTCACCCGTTATCTTAGCTTTAAATAATTTTATTTTACTGTAAATCTTTTTAATGTATAAGAAAATGCTCTTAACATAATGGAAACCAACGAGAATTGCGAAGCAAATCTTGGAGGGCAAAACGCTGTTTTTGCTCTTTTTATTTTGTAGGATATTTCTTAAATACTTTTTCTACACCGTCATAC
>JBNMLR010000604.1:0-1335 GCA_050874945.1 Butyribacter sp.
CTTGTGACCGGAAGAACGAGCAAAAATTATCTTGTTCATTTTAAGGGGGACAAGTCACTTATAGGAAGTATCGTAGATGTAAAACTCTGTGAGAGCAAAGGATTTTACTATATCGGAGAAATTGCGTGATGGTTTTGTAATTTTAAATTAAAAAATTCAGATTAAAAAAGGAAATTTAAAATTAATGTCGAATAACTAACATAGAGGGTAACATGACACAAATTTAAGTGCGTGTGCGTTTTATGTTAGTTATTTTGTTGATAGGAGGTTTCAGAGAGCATATGTATTACACAGAGGAACAGATCGAAAAAGTTCGTTCCGGAAGTGACATAGTTCAGATTATAGGAAGATATGTAAATCTGAAGCGTTCGGGCAGCGGTTATGTCGGTCTGTGTCCGTTTCACAGTGAAAAAACACCGTCGTTCAGCGTAAATCCCGCAAGGCAGATGTATAAATGTTTTGGATGCGGAGTGGCAGGAAGTGTCATCACATTTGTTATGGAATATGAAAATTATACATTTCCCGAAGCGATGGAATTTCTGGCTGAACAGGCAGGTATAGATCTTCCAAAGACGGAGCTGACACCTGAACAGAAAAGACAGAAAAATCTCAGGAGTACGCTTGTACAGATAAATGCGAGAGCAGCGGCATATTATTATGCAAAGTTAAAGTCTCCGGGCGGAAAACAGGGATATGATTATTTTAAGAACAGAGGACTCAGTGACGAGACGATAATGCATTTTGGACTTGGATATTCAGGTCAGGGCGGCATAGAGCTATATGGCTATCTTAAAAATCAGGGTTATTCTGACAGAGAGCTCAGTGAGACAGGACTTTTTAAGATAGATGAGCATGGTGCTTATGACAAATTCTGGAACAGGGTGATGTTTCCGATAATGGATATAAACAACAGGGTCATCGGCTTTGGCGGCAGAGTCATGGGTGATGCAAAGCCAAAATATCTGAACTCACCGGAAACGATATTGTTCAATAAAAGTAAAAATTTATTTGGCTTGAACTATGCAAAACTCGGAAAAAGGAAAAACATCATTCTCTGTGAGGGATATATGGATGTTATAGCGTTGCATCAGGCAGGCTTTACAAATGCGGTGGCATCGCTTGGAACGGCATTCACTTCAGAGCAGGCAGTCATACTTAAAAGATATACCGATGAGGTGCTTCTTACATATGACAGTGATGCGGCGGGTGTCAAAGCGGCATTGAGAGCGATACCGATGCTAAGGGACGCAGGCATAAATGCCAGAGTTATTCATATGGACCCGTATAAGGACCCGGATGAGTTTATAAAAGCTCTTGGAAATGATGAGTTTGAGA
>JBNMLR010000605.1:0-1272 GCA_050874945.1 Butyribacter sp.
CTCTTAAAGAAATGATAGAGGCACTTAAGTTAGAAAATTGCACACCAGATGTCAATATTGAAGACATCAAGATAACGCAGAATGAAGTAAACAGACCGGCGTTACAGCTTGCAGGGTATTTTGATTATTTTGATTCAAGCCGTATCCAGATAATAGGTCATGTAGAGCACACATATATGCAGCAGAAAGGCATGGAGCACAGTGCGGCAATGATGGAGAGGATAATGGCAGGAAGTGAGGATAAGGGACAGCCGCCATGTATCGTGTATTGCAGGGAGATATGGATAGAGGATGAGATAGTCGCTCTTGCAAACAAATATCATGTACCTCTTCTTAGAAGCCGAAAGGCAACATCACCGTTTATGGCTGAACTTATAAGATGGCTTGGAGCTGAACTTGCACCAAGATGTTCGGTTCACGGTGTACTTGTAGACATATACGGCGAGGGTGTACTTATCATGGGTGAGAGTGGAATCGGTAAATCAGAAGTAGCACTTGAACTTATCCACAGAGGCCACCGTCTTGTTTCGGATGATGTAGTTGAGATAAAGAGAGTGAGTGATAATTCACTTATAGGAAGTTCACCTGATATTACAAGACATTTTATCGAACTCAGGGGCATAGGAATTATTGATGCGAAAGCACTTTTCGGTGTTGAGAGTGTTAAGGACTGGCAGGAGATAAATCTTGTCATCAAACTTGAAGAATTTAACAAAGAGCAGGAATATGACAGACTCGGACTTGAGGAGCAATATATAGAGTTCCTTGACACTAAAGTAGTGTGTCATTCGATTCCGATAAGACCGGGCAGAAATGTTGCGATAATCTGTGAGTCGGCAGCGGTAAACCACAGACAGAAAAATATGGGATATAACGCAGCCGTAGAACTTTACAACAGAGTTACGAACAATCTTGCAGAGAAACGCAAAAATAATAAATAAATGATGAAGTGAAAGAGAACAAAAACGGAGGGAAGATATGTTATTTGTAAAAACAGAAGATTTAAGACCCGGAATGAGACTTGCAAAACCTATATATAACAGAAACGGGGTTATGCTTTATGAACGCAATTCCAAGATTACAAGTCAGGGTATCATAAGCGTAAACAATTTCGGACTAATAGGAATTTATGTGCTTGAACCTGCAGAACCGGTACCGCCTATGTCTGAGGACGATGTAGAGTTTGAAAGATTTCAGGCTATGTCCGTGTTTGAGATAAAGGAGATACTTGATGCGTATTCTGAGGGCAAAAAAGAAGAGCATATGTATCAG
>JBNMLR010000606.1:0-1204 GCA_050874945.1 Butyribacter sp.
ATAAACAACCTATGGAGGAAATAAAGATGAGTAATCTGTTAAAGGAACAGTATATGGCAGCAGGCATAACAGAGGAAGTATATGATTTCTGCGACAGCATAGCAGACGGATTAAAGGAAAGATTTGAAAAAATAGATGAGGTGGCACAGATAAATCAGATAAAGGTTCTTCGTGCAATGCAGAAAGAAAGAGTAAGTGCAGGATGTTTTGAGTCATCTACGGGTTACGGTTATGATGATCTTGGCAGAGAGACTCTTGAAGCAGTATATGCCGATGTTTTCCATGCGGAGTCGGCACTTGTGCGTCCACAGCTTACCTGCGGTACACACGCACTTACCACGGCTTTATCAGCGATATTAAGACCTGGTGATGAACTTCTGACACCTGTAGGAAAGCCTTACGATACGCTTGAGGGTGTCATAGGAATAAAAGGTGATGATAATCCGCCGGGGTCACTTAAAGAATTTGGCATAAGCTACAGGCAGGTTGACCTTTTAGAGGACGGTTCATTTGACTTTGATGCGATAAAAGAAGCAATAAACGAAAAGACAAAACTTGTCACTATCCAGCGTTCAAAGGGATATGCGACAAGACCTACGCTTTCTGTTAAGCGGATTGGCGAGCTTATTTCGTTTATCAAATCAATAAAACCGGAAGTAATATGTATGGTCGACAACTGCTACGGTGAATTTGTCGAGACTATAGAGCCGACAGATGTGGGAGCGGATATGTGTGTAGGTTCTCTTATCAAAAATCCGGGCGGAGGTCTTGCGCCGATAGGCGGTTATATTGTAGGAAAGAAAGAGCTTATCGACCTTTGTGCTTACAGGCTCACTGCACCGGGACTCGGCAAGGAAGTAGGTGCCACGCTCGGTGTGAACAGAGCATTTTATCAGGGATTTTTCCTCGCACCGACTGTTACGGCTGGAGCATTAAAGGGTGCGATATTCGCTGCAAATGTATATGAAAAACTCGGATATAAAGTAGTGCCTGACAGCACTGAGTCAAGACATGACATTATCCAGGCGGTAACACTCGGCTCACCTGAGGCGGTTATCGCATTTTGCAAGGGCATTCAGGCAGGCTCGCCTGTTGACAGCCATGTTGCACCTGAACCATATGCAATGCCTGGCTATCACAGTGATGTTATCATGGCAGCAGGAGCATTTATACAGGGTTCATCAATAGAACTCAGTGCGGACGG
>JBNMLR010000607.1:0-1160 GCA_050874945.1 Butyribacter sp.
TGAATATACAGAGGTTATTATTTATAATATATTATTACTTAAAAAATATAATAATTTATTTTGTTATTAATTATACAAAGATATTATTGACAGGATAATAAATAATTAGAAAAAATACAGTTACTTTGCAAGAAGTTTATAGGAAAAGAGGTTAAGAATGAGACCAAAGATAGTTTTTATGGAAGCACAATCGCTTGGTGACGATATGGAGCTTTCGATGTTTGACAATTTAGGTGATGTTACGATTTACGATGTTGATGATGCGGATAAAAATGCAGAGCATATAAAAGATGCTGATATTGCTATCATGAATAAGATTAAGCTGGATGAGTCTCTTTTAAAGGATGCAAAAAATCTGAAACTTATCTGCATTACGGCTACGGGAACTGAACCAATCGATGTTCCTTATATAAAGAAGCGTGGCATTGCGGCGTCTAATGTTGTTGGTTATTCTACGGAGGCAGTGGTGCAGCATACCTTTTCACTGCTTTTCTATCTGTGGGAAAAGTCAAGATTTTATGATGAATATGTAAAGAGCGGTGAGTATGAAAGACAGGTCGGTTTCGGCTGTTTTCCTGAAAAGTTTCATGAACTTGCAGGTAAGACATGGGGCATTATCGGTCTTGGCAGGATTGGTAAGCGTGTTGCCGACATTGCAAAGGCATTTGGTTGTGAAGTGATATATTACTCAACATCAGGGAAAAACAGTAACAGTGATTACAGACAGGTTTCGTTTGATGAACTGCTTTTAAAGTCTGATATAGTGTCAATCCACGCACCGCTAAATGATGCGACAAGCAGACTTATGAATGAAAGTGCATTTAAGAAGATGAAAAAAGATGCGGTACTTTTAAATCTCGGCAGAGGTGGCATTATAGACGATGAAGCATTGGCAAATGCAATAGAAAATGACGAGATAGGAGCTGTAGGACTTGATGTTTTAAACGGAGAACCTATAAAGCATGACAATCCTTTAAACAGAGTTCTTGACAGAAGCAATGTTTATATCACGCCGCATATCGCATGGGCGGCAGTAGAAGCAAGAAAACGCTGTGTGGAGGAAGTTTATAAAAATATTGAGTCATTCCTTAACGGAGAGGTGAGGAATTCGGTGTATGATATTTAATGCTACCGGCTAATAGTGTTATGAGCAAGTAGCA
>JBNMLR010000608.1:0-1062 GCA_050874945.1 Butyribacter sp.
ATAATCCCAAGGTAGATATGCTGATTGCATTAACTAAGATTTTTGAATGTGATTTCAATGAATTTTTCAAAGTTTAAACGACATACTTCATAAAGCGTTTATGAAATATACCGCTATCTTTTTGTTTTCATTCTGAAATTTTATTTTCAGAGACTTAAAAAAGCTGATAAACTTATGGCTATGCTATATTCTTATATAACATAGTACATAAATCTATCAGCTTTTTGTTTCTAAAAAATCAAAGACTTATTATTTCTTATAAATACTTCTTAAGAAGCTCCACTTTATCAAGCTGCTCCCATGGAAGATTAAGTGCATTGTGTCCGAAGTGACCGTAAGCTGCCGTCTGTTTGTAGATAGGTCTTCTAAGGTCAAGCATCTTGATTATTCCTGCTGGACGAAGGTCAAAGTTTTCTCTTATTATCTCAACAAGTTTCTCATCCGAGAGTTTTCCTGTTCCAAATGTGTCTACCATTATTGATGTAGGCTGTGCAACACCGATGGCATATGAAAGCTGTATCTCGCACTTGTCTGCAAGTCCTGCTGCCACGATGTTTTTCGCAACATAGCGTGCTGCATATGCTGCCGAACGGTCAACCTTTGTGCAGTCTTTTCCAGAGAATGCTCCGCCGCCGTGACGTGCATATCCGCCGTATGTGTCTACGATTATCTTACGGCCTGTAAGTCCGCTGTCTCCGTTTGGTCCGCCGATAACAAAACGACCTGTAGGATTTATGAAATATTTTGTCTTTTCATCCGTGAGTTCCTGTGGAACTACAGGGTCGATAACATATTTACGGATGTCCTCATGTATCTGTTCCTGTGAAACATCAGCAGCGTGCTGTGATGAGATAACAACCGCATTTACATGAACAGGCTTTCCGTTCTCGTCATACTCAACAGTAACCTGGCTCTTACCGTCAGCACGAAGATAAGGAAGTGTTCCGTTTTTACGCACTTCTGTAAGTTTCTTTGTGAGTTTATGTGCAAGTGCGATAGGATAAGGCATATATTCCTCAGTCTCATTTGTCGCATAACCAAACATCATACCCTGGTCGCCTG
>JBNMLR010000609.1:0-1044 GCA_050874945.1 Butyribacter sp.
GCTCAAAATATTCTAATGCCCTTATAACTCTTTTTACATTATTTGGATGAATCTGTGCTGCTGCTTTTTCATCAACTTCTTTTAACCGGTCATGCAATGCTTCATTTCCGTGTTCATCGGCAAATTTCTGAAGTTCTTTCCTGTAAGCATCATCTGTCTCAGTCTTTGTAAAATCTATATCGTAAAGCACCGCCTGTATATAAAAGCCTGTCCCTCCGACTATTATCGGAATATTGCCATGACTGTATATCTCCTCGATATATCTGTCACATTTCTGCTTAAAAACAGTGACATTAAAATCCTCGTCAGGCTCTAACTCGTCTATAAGATAATGCTTAACACCCTGCATCTCATCAGGCATAATCTTTGCAGTACCTATATCCATATGCTTATAGACCTGCATCGAATCAGCTGAAATTATCTCACCACCAATCCTCTTGGCAAGAGCTATCGAAAGCTCCGTCTTTCCCACCGCTGTAGGACCCGTTATTATTATAAGAGGTTTCCTGTTATCAGACATACTATCCCTCCATCTCTCTTAAACAACTCTCTTAAACTTCTTTTCAAGTTCGTATTTACTCATGCGTATCATTGTAGGTCTGCCATGCGGACAATTATACGGATTTTCAAGCGACATAAGTTCCTTTAAAAGTTCATGTGCCTGGTCGAGCGGAAGTTCATTGTTTCCTTTAACCGCCGCCTTACATGACATTGTCGCAACTCTCTCAAGAAGTACATCCTTTGAAAGATTTGTCTTGCCATTTGCAAGGTCATCAATAATTTCCATCAGCAAATCCGTAGTCGCTATATCCGGCAGCTGTGCAGGAATACCTGTCACAATATATTCCCTGCCGCCAAACGACTCTATATTATATCCAAGTTCAGCAAATACTTCCATATTATCATCGACTATCTGCTGTTCAAGCATGGAAAGACTTAGAACAATAGGTGGATTTACCATCTGAACCATCGGCTTATGCTCAGCTATCTGTTTCATAAATCGCTCGTATAAAACTTTCTCGTGTGCGGCGTGCTGGTCTACCA
>JBNMLR010000610.1:0-1015 GCA_050874945.1 Butyribacter sp.
CACTCAGGCACTTCACAAGATAAATCTTGATTTTTATTTTGGCGAGTTCGTTGCGATAACGGGCGAGAGTGGTGGAGGTAAATCCACGCTTCTTAATGTTATCGGAGGAATGACAGGTTATGATGACGGTGAGATGTATGTTGACGGTGAACCTACATTTCAGTATGACGATGCAGACTGGGAGGAATACAGAAGAAGAAAAGTAGGCTATATTTTTCAGGATTACAGTCTGATAGGGCATTATACGGTAATTGACAATATCGTGAGCGGTCTTTTTGCGATGGGAAAGAGTAAGGAAGAAGCAGAGAGCCTTGCGATGACTTATATAGAAAAGGTTGGTCTTAAAGGATATGAGACACATCCTGCAAATGAACTTTCAAGCGGTCAGAAACAGAGATTATCCATTGCAAGAGCACTGGCAAAACAGACAGGAGTTATACTTGCCGATGAGCCGACGGGAAATCTCGACAGTGAGACAGGACTTTCGATAGTTAAACTGTTAAAGGAAATATCAAAAGAATGTCTTGTTATAATGGTAACTCACAATTATGCACAGGCAGAGCCATATGTGACAGGAAAGATAAGACTTCACGAGGGAGTTATCATTTCTGATATACGGGTCAGTGAAAATGAAGAAAACGAATCTGGTGAAAAAGCAGGTACGGCTGATACAGACAAAGTTGTAAGTGGCAGCGACAGTACGGAAAAACAAGATAAAAAGGAAACAGAAGCAGGTGGCGGAGCAGCTAAATATACCGATACATGGTATGCAAAGTTTTTTGTAAAACTTAATTTAAAAACACAGCGTGCAAAAGCTATGCTGTTTACATTGTTCCTTATAGTGATAAGTACCGTTTCGTTTGTGCTTATAGGTGAGCTTAACTTAAAGAGTGATGACATATGCACAAAAAATTATGACGGACTTGCCTTTGCAAGACAGAGCGACAAGAGAATATCCGTCAAAAAGAAAAACGGTAAAAAGATAACTGCAGACGATATAAAGCAGATAAAAAAG